>JANNDL010000084.1:0-6570 GCA_031387665.1 Chamaesiphon sp. OTE_75_metabat_95
TATACATTGTTTGTACGGATATGTCGATGTCTTCACTAATTTTAGTTGATTTTAGCCGATTTCATTGAACCTAAGTAACTTTTTACAGCTTATATCTCCTTCTGTGTCTGAGTTTTGGCTTTTATCAGCAACCCCTAAATAATGCCCGCATTCCTTCTTGCCGTTTGAGGGCAAGTTTTGTCACTTGGCGTTTCTCAGCTTGACGAATGATCCGATTTAAAAGTTCGGTATAAACTAATGGTGGATTTGACTTCACCCATAGGTAAAAAGAGAGGGAACCAGGGAGGGTATTAATCTCATTAAAATAGAGCTGATTGGCACTGGCATCGATGATGAAATCAATCCGCGAGACACCGGAACAACCTAATACTTTAAACGCTTGTTTTGCATAGTCAAGCGCAGCTTGTTTCATGGCTGGATCTAGATCTGGGGGATCGATAATTCGCGACAAACTTGCCATACCTTGGGATTCATTGCCGCCCGTTTTTTTACCCCCGTCATCGCGGAGATATTTCTCTTCAAATGTCAGGACACCGCTGAGAGAAACAGGCATTTCAATCACCGAAGCAGTAATTTCATCGTCTTCGAGCACCGAGACATTAATCTCCAGAATCTGTTTGACGCAGGGTTCGACGATCGCGTGACTATCATACCTGAATGTATTGACCAAGCAAGCATTTAGCGTTAGTTCATCTTTGGCGACACCAATCCCGATACTCGAACCCAAATTGCAAGGCTTGACAAACAGCGGCAGTTGCTCCAGTCCTGGTGTAGCAAAAATCTGTGCTCGCACTGATTCTAGACTCTTTTGGGCATCTCGCCTGTCGATCATCGCCGCAGGTAAAACGGGAATTCCCGCTGCTTTGAGCATCATTTTACACTGATACTTATTCATCCCCAGGGCCGCAGGGAGTACGCCGCATCCGGTATAAGTCGCATCCGCCATCTCCAGCATCCCCTGAATGCAGCCATCTTCCCCAAATGTGCCGTGGAAGGCAAGGAAATAGATATCAATAGGCAAAACTTCATTGGAGCGAGTATTGAGGTAGTTTAAGCCCTTACTGCCAGCAATCGGCAGCAGCATGACTTCCGTTGCTTCGGTGAGGGAGCCAGGGAGACGACGATAGAAACTTTTGTCGAAGAGATTGTCGCCAACATACCAGCGTCCGGTTTGAGCGATGTAGACAGGGATAATCTTGTACTGGGTAACATCGATGACGTTCATCAGTTGAATCGCTGTGATCACCGAGATTTCGTGTTCGACGGATCTACCGCCGAATAGTACTGCCAGATTTTTCTTCTTCATTGTCTAGTTCAATTATCGACCACATGCACCGACCAATATTTTACCGCCATCTGACAGCATCCTGAAACATTCGATCGAATCTGGGTACTCTAGATACACATGCTTGGAAGAGTACACCCATTTAGAGGATGCTGGTAGATAGCATAATTCATCTATTTTGTAGAATACATATTAGTTGGTTGTATCGTTAAGGTTGTAGTTGCGATAAAATTCTTGTGAGCTAGGGAATATTTCAAAAATATCATCCATGCTACTCAATTCAAACAACATTTCAATTTGTTGATTGATCGAACAGATGGACAATTGACCGTTCAATTCGCGCATTTTTTGAGAAGCTAATACTAATGCTGACAGACCAGAACTGTCCATAAAGCTGAGATTTTGACAATCTACCAGGACATGACAACGATCGGTATTAGCAACTTCCATAATCTCTCGTCGCAATTGACTACAGTTGGTCACATCTAAAATGCCAGTAGGTTGAATCACTTTGATCGGTGTGGCGACAGAGGTTGTTGCTCCAGCAACAACTTGATAGCTGGAGGTGATTGGACGAGACGATCCCATTACTCGTTCGAGTTCTTGAGAGTATCGTGTCATCATCACCGTTTGTTTTTGGAGCCGGATCGAGATCGCTTCCCGCAGTTCGCTCGGCGTAAATGGTTTGGTGAGATAGTCATCCGCGCCTAGTGACATGCCTTTGCGGAAGTCGGCTGTAGTTGCTTTGGCAGAAAGAAAGATAAACGGAATTTTGAGCGTACTGGGATCTTGTCGCAATGTGACTAATACGTCATAGCCATCGAGTTCTGGCATCATCACATCACAAATAATTAGATCGGGATGATGTGCTTGAGCTAACTGTACGCCAATCTTGCCATTTGCGGCAGTTAGGACATCGAAGCCTTCTAATTCTAAAATCTCTTGAATGTTTTCGCGGATTTTGGTGTCGTCTTCGATCGCTAGGATAGTTGTCATTTTGGGTAGATGGGTGGATGGGTGAATTTTTAATAACTTAGGATTCGATCTCCATTGACTCGATCGCTTTACAGATATCCTTGGGTGTAAATGGCTTAGTTAAATAGTCATTTGCACCTAATTGCAATCCTTTTTGACGATCTTCATCTGTAGCGTTTGCTGACAAGAAGATGAATGGAGTATGGACTGTCATTGGGTTTTGGCGGAGCGAAGTAATCACTCCATAGCCATCGAGTTCGGGCATCATTACATCACAAATGATTAGATGAGGTTGTCGATCGATCGCCATTTGCAAGCCAATTTTGCCATTCTCGGCAGTCAAGACATTGAAGTCTTCTAGCTCTAAAATTTCCTGAAGATTTTCGCGAACAGCAGGTTCATCTTCGATTAATAAAATAGTTGTCATTGGCGTTGGTGAATGGTGGGCTAATTTGGCTGTAAAGGTAGAGTAACAATGAAGGTTGTACCAACATCAATTTCACTAGTGAGATCGATCGTGCCACCGTGGAGATCTACACATCGTTTGACAATCGATAGCCCTAAGCCTGTGCCAGGAATATTGTTGACATTGGTACCACGGTGAAATGATTCAAATAGCCGAATTCGATCGTCGGTAGAGATGCCAATACCTCGATCGGCGATCTGAAATGTGACTGTTGCTTGGGTACAGCTAATATCAAACTGAACTGGATTTTCTCCGAGTGTGTATTTAATGGCATTGGACAGCAAATTAGTCAGAATTTGGCGGACTAATTTGCTGTCCATCCAGACCAAATAGCCAGATGATAAAGAGATACGATCTGCATGAGTCATGGTTAGGTTAAATCGACCTTGAGCATTACTGCTAATTTCTAGTTCTTCGACCAGTTCTCGACAAAAACTAATCAAGTCGAATTCAGATCGATTGCAGTCTAGTTTGCCTGCATCTGTCTGATAAATTAATAAAATGTCTTCTAATAGTGTGGTCATATGCTTGACAGCAGATTGAATCCGCTGCCAGTGCTTGAGCTTTTTAGGTCGATCGAGCTTTTGATCGTAATCTTCGAGTAATCCAGTCGAAGAGGAAATAATTCCCAATGGAGTCCGAAATTCATGGGAAGCCGTAGTAATAAATCTAGTTTTTAGACCATTCAGTTCTTGTTCCTGAATTAAGGCTTTGCGAATTTCAATCTTTTGATTGGCAAGCTTGTCTGCCAATCTTTTGACATCTTTTAAAGATGTATCCTGTGCTTGGAGCAGGAACAAGAAATCAGCAATTGGATCGTGCAGGGCAAAGTCAGATAATTTGAGCTTAAAGTTAGACATTGCATTAGTATCTGTGATCCACGGCGATCCCAGAAATAAGATCACTTCTTCATAATCAACGTAAACTATTTGACCTTTTAGTTGCATCCCATTATCCAGCGATTCTAATAAAAACAGCGATCTAGGATGGGCACGAATTGCATCAAAATTAGCCGCTACATTGGGGCGTTTAATCTGGAACTTCGTCAGGAAATTTTTGTTTTTAAGAATATCTGGATACAATCGCTTGAGCACAGGCCCGACATGTACCATTTCCAGATCTCGATTTAAGACAATATAAAATGGAAAGACTGTTGCAAATGTAGCGAAAACATCCGGCAGTGGCGAAAAATCTGATGTCGTTACATATTCGTCGATAGTGACATTTTTTGAAAAACTCATTATGGCATGACCTGTCAGTAACTGTTAGTGAAGTGATGAGGAATTTTAATTAGTTATTATTTCGGTGCAAAAGTTGTTTAAACGGGCATTTTAGTTTGTGGACGATCGATACTTCTTCGTGGTCATTTCCTTGAGCTTTACTATGCGTAAGCTGAATATCGACATCGGTACCAAATTTTTCGCCTAAGCCTTTCAGCATTCCGACTACCATTGGGGTTAAGCCAGGTCGTTCAGAGTAGTAATGTAGTTTTAGTGATTCCGCTGCAAGATCGGAGCAGAGGAAACTGGGTGGTTGGATATTGGGAAAGCTCAAGCCGACACGGGCATGTAGAGTATCGAGATTCTGCAAAAATTCAGATAAATTATCACCCGCGATCTCCATCAAAGAGCCATAGCCTTCGGTTGCCGTAAAGAGGATCCAATATCTGCCAAATGCTTCGAGGACATCTGTTTCAGGTATTTCGATCGCTGCACTAGTTGCAGCGACGAGTCGATAGGTGATGTCATCAGGATAAGTATCCATACTAATAAAAGCTTCGATTTCTACTTCTGCTTTGGATTTAATTTCTTCCCAGATTTCTGCCCCATATTGGCTGCAAACCAAATCTTCTAAGCCTTTATTCACCAATCCAAACATAGATAATTGAGCCTTGTGGCAAATGAGTAATGAATTAAATCTAGATACTATGTTTAGAGTACCCACATTCTGTCGGTAGATTAGTATGCTGCCTCACACGGGAATTTAGTCCTGATTAGGCATGAGGATCGATACATCACGCTGGCCCTGGATAAAAAACGCCGCATCGATCCTGCTTATGAAATTTATTTAGGTTTATATCAAGCGATTACAGGAGTAGAGGAGAAGCAAAAGATCTTCAAAGAGTTTTCCCCAGGCTTTTTCGATCTGATTGTGATCGATGAGTGTCATCGGGGTAGTGCGGCTGAGGATTCGGCGTGGCGGGAAATTCTCGAATATTTTAGTGCGGCTACTCAGATTGGTTTGACGGCTACACCAAAGGAAACCCAGTATGTTTCTAATACCCATTACTTCGGGGAAGCTGTCTATACCTACTCGCTCAAGCAGGGGATTCGCGATGGTTTTTTGGCACCTTACAAGGTGATTAAGGTGCATCTGGATGTAGATGTGGTGGGCTATCGTCCCAAGTTGGATGAAACTGACGATCGCGGGTCGGAGATTACCGATCGGATCTACAATCAGAAGGATTTCGATCGCAGTCTAGTCATCGACGCACGGACGAATCGCACTGCCAAATGGGTATCGGACTACTTGAAGGAAAGTGGACGGTTCCAAAAAACGATCGTCTTTTGTGTAGATGTGGAACACGCGGCGCGGATGCGTCAGGCGTTGATTAACGAAAATGCAGACTTAGTGCGAGAAAATTCGCGGTATATCATGCGGATTACTGGCGATGACGAGCAGGGGAAGGAGCAACTCGATAATTTTATCGATCCTGAATCTAAGTATCCGGTAATCGTCACCACATCACGGCTATTGTCTACAGGTGTCGATGCCCAAACTTGTCGCCTCATCGTGCTAGAGCGAGAAGTTGGCTCAATGACAGAGTTTAAACAAATTGTCGGGCGCGGGACGCGGGTACATGAAGATACCAAAAAGTATTACTTCACCCTAATTGATTTTCGCAAGGCGACTAATCATTTTGCCGATCCAGATTTTGATGATGAGCCGCTCCAAATCTACGAGCCAGGGGAAAACGATCCGCTGACACCGCCGGATCTTTCGATCGATCCCGCTGAAGATGAGACAGTTATTGATGCTCCAGATATTACCCTGCCCGCCACAGTTAATGACGGTTCGGGCAAATATTATGTCAAGGGCAATCCAGTCCGCGTACTTACAGAGCGTGTAGAATATCTCGATGAAAATGGGAAGCTCGTAACTGAATCGCTGCGGGATTATACCCGTAAGGCTCTGCGCCAGCAATTTGTCAGTCTCGATCGATTTCTGCTCCGGTGGAAGGGGACAAACCGCAAGGAGGCAATCATTACCGAACTCGAAGCTGAGGGTTTGTCGCTGGAACTGTTACGAGCCGAAGTGGGGACAGATCTCGATGATTTCGATCTGATTTGTCATATTGCCTTCGACAGACCCCCGCTGACCCGTCGAGATCGGGCTGAGAGCGTGCGGAAGCAGGATATCTTTACTAAGTATAGTCCGCAAGCGATCGCGGTGTTGGAGGCTCTGCTAGACAAGTATCAGGATGAGGGAATTGTATCTGGGTTGGAAGATCCGCGTATGCTGCTAATTTCCCCGTTTAATACGATGGGGACGTTGCCGCAGTTAATCGGGCGGTTTGGCGGTCGTCCCGATTATGAACGGGCAGTACGGGAATTGCAAGCTGCGCTGTATCAGGATATTGCCTAATTGTCGATCGCGCTCGATCGAAATCGATCGGCGAAAAATCTGTAGGGGCTGGTTTATGCTAAGTAGGTAAGGACAATTAAATATAAAATAGTATTGTTAATACAAGACGTAAAATTATGCCAGCTCAGATACGGATTATCTTGACAGGAGAAGAAGATCGAACACTTAGAGAACTGCGCCAAGCTCAAACAGTCCCACA
>JANNDL010000089.1:0-58222 GCA_031387665.1 Chamaesiphon sp. OTE_75_metabat_95
TTGTTATATTTGAGTTCGGATGATTAATAAAAATTATAATTGATTATAATTGCATCCTAATTGCTGATAGATTAAATTGAATTGATAAATGATCGATCTAATTTAATGCCATTTATCGACTTTTTCAGCAAGCCCTATTTAAGTAGTCGGTGATTATAGCAACTGTCAATGCGGTTAGGACATCTCAGATCCCCGACTTCTCAGAGAAGTCGGGGATCTAGCCTCACCAAACGTCCTAAATGCCCTGGCGATTGCTGTATATTGTAATGCCAACCAACTAACTTAACCCGCTGGCCGTCGGAATGGGCTAAAATTCTCACCAGGAAACTAAAACAAAAATAGGGTAAAGGCAATTCATCGATTGCCTTTACCCTATTTTAGAGTAAAATATTTTTTATTCAATCTGGTACACAACGCTGAAATCATTACCAGTGAGGAGTGGATTGCCACTAACATTTGCAAAGTTACCATTATTGCTACCACTACCCAATCCGGCGATTGCACCATTTTGGTTGTAGAATAAATTACCTGTACTAGGACTATACAAAATTGCTGCTGATGAAGTAGTTGTCAATGCTTGAGCATCACTCCCAATAGTGGCAAAACTCGTGCCCAAAGATGCGCCATATTCTCTGTATCCAAGTTTGCTAAAGATATCACTACTCAAAACGATTTTATCTTCACCTTTGGTAAAGTCACTGATTGTATCTTTGGCTAACAAACCAGCGGTGACATTATAATCTAAATAAAAGCGATCTTTACCAGCGCCACCATAGAGGGTGTCACTGCCAGCGCCACCGTCAAGATAGTCATTACCAGCGCGACCATTGAGATAGTCGTTGCCAGCTCCACCTTCAAGAAAGTCATCGCCATCGCCACCATTGAGATAGTCGTTGCCAGCTCCACCATAGAGGATGTCACTGCCAGCATCTCCATAGAGATAGTCGTTACCTGCATCTCCAAAGAGAGAATCGTTGCCATCGCCACCATAGAGATAGTCGAGGCCATTCCCACCTTCAAGAAAGTCATCACCACCATTTCCATAGAGTTTGTCATCGCCATCATAACCATTGAGACGGTCGTTGCCAGCTCCACCAACTAGAGTGTCATTAAAACTAATAGTACCAGTGTAATCTGCCATGATGTTTAAGTCCTAAACGTAAATTTATTGATTTCTGCTAACTGTTACGATAGGGGTTTGAGTTTTATGCACTGTCAGACTGATTGCATAATTTGTCGCCGAGGGACGTATAGACAGTGGGGTAGGCAGTATTAGAAGATACTTCGTATACCTCTAGCTAAATCCATCAATTATAAATAAATGGACATTTCGTTAGATTTTGGGGACTCAACTATTTCGATCGATCTAGTAATCGCGCAGTTAGATCGATTTAAAATTTTGCCACACCTGATTCGTGAAATTATCGCCGATGATTTAATCGAGAAGATGGCGGTAGAGTGGGGAATTGAACTAGAGGTGGCTGGAAATCTTCAACAGCGAGCGTTGAGGCATCAGCAGTTTAAAGTAGCTAGGTGGGGCGATGAAGTTGAGGGTTATTTTCAGGCACATCAGGTGGAATTCGATCGCGTGTTAATCTCGATTATTCAGGTGAAGGATGCTGATCTCCTACAAGAATTATTCTTTCGGATCGAGTCGGGGGAGCAGTCTTTTACGGAACTTGCCTTAGATTACTCGGAAGGGATTGACGCTCAGAATGGCGGTATTTGGGGGCCTTTATTGTGGCAGGATTTAACGCCAGAAATTAGAGACGTTGTCACAAAATTAACCCCAGGAGAGTTATCGCCAGTATTTGAATTGGATGGTTATCAGACCTTAGTTCGACTTGATCGACATGAGGTTGCTTGCTTGGACGATCGTAGATATAACTTCATTCTCGATCGATTATTTACAAATTGGCTGGCTCCTGAGCTTGCACATAAGATGGAGACGATGGTGCCTAGAGCTAAAGTAGGAAGTAAGGACTGGAGCTATCAGGACTTATTAGCACAACTTTCGATCACGTCAGCACGAGTTATTGATCAGTTGGAAAGATCTCCACTGCTATTCAAATATCTGAGAGAATCAATTATCGATCGAACGTTGAAAATATGGCTCGATTCGCCAGAGTTCCAATTGATCGAGCATCAGATTTATCCAAGACTGCTGCAAACAAATCGGCGAGAGAACTTATTTAAAATATACAAGCATAATAAGTTGAAATCCTCAGCTAAATCGAGATTTTTAGGGCAGAAGTCAAACTTAGATCGCGTTGTATTTTCTACCATTCAAGTCAAAGAATTTCAAATCGCGCAGGAACTATATCATCAAGTTAAAGAAGGCGAAGAATATTTTGCTCGACTTGCCATTCGCTACTCTGATAGTCCCGCAGCTCAAAGTGGTGGTTTAATTGGGCCAATCACTGGATCGCAATTATATCCACAGATCCAATCCTATCTGCAAGGACTGAAACCAAACCAATTGTCACCAATTTTTAGAGCTGATGAACATTATGTATTTCTCAGACTCGATCGATGGCTACCGATTCAATTCAATCATCAAACAGAACAAAGATTAGTTGATGAACTATTTGAAGAATGGATTCAAATCCAAGTGATGAATTTAGCTAGTAAGCTGCGGGTGATAACTTCGGAATCAGTGAAGGTAATTGGTGAGCCGCTCGATCCTCCACCATCCGCACCAGCTATACTTTACACGGTCATAATTTGAGTTTTGTCAAAATGCAGAACGAGATTTAGAGTTGCTGATGGGCATCAAGGTAGGATACAGCAGTCAACGTCGATGGGTGCAAGCAGCACAAATAAGAGAACCACAAGTTAATAGAGTCATTTCAGGCGTTGCTGAATCTAGGTATGATTTACTTTTGAGACAAGCCCTGAAATTTAAGGTAGGGGTAATTCATGAATTACCCCTACCTTAAATTTCAGGGCAGATCATACATTAATTCAGCAACGCCTCATTTCATAACTGGAGCTAATCCCTCAGAAGTTTCCTGATTCGTCGCTTATATCACTCTGTAGGGGTAGGTGTCTTGTCGTTGTCTTGACGCACACAAACGGGAGGAAACCTCCCGTTCGATGCGTCGCTTTTTTATTCGGGGGAACCCCCGTTGGCGGAAGCCCGCTCCCCCAGGAGAATAAAAACGCCGCTTCATGCTGTCTAATGTCGATGCTATATTCGATTTCAAACAAAACCTGCCCTCCTCCACTAGGAGCTAAAAAGATCTCAAATGGGTTCTATACTTGATGCTCTGCTTGAGCGAGTCTGAGGTCATAGTTTCTGGTTATTTGATTTTATTGGTGTCGATATTAATAAATGGCAGTGCGCCATTGCCACCCATTACTTGAGGGAATTTGCCATCCCACTTATCGATCGCTTGTTTCTGCAATAATTCTACAGTGAGGGTTTCCCGTAACAATCGTTGGGCTTCGGCTTGCCCCTTGGCGCGATTGACATTGGCTTCGGCTTCTTGTTCGGCTTCTTGAGCAACGTAGACAGCGCGTTGAGCACGTTGTTCAGCGATTTGTTTTTCCTCGACTGCTTTGGAAAATTCTGGTGAGAAGTCTAAATCGACTACGCTAGTATCGAGGACAATAATCCCATATTTTTCCAGTCGATTACTGAGGGCGAGATCGAAATCTTGTTTGAGTTCATCCCGCTTGGTGATTGCTTCTTCGACTGTGCGTCGAGCAGCGGCAATCTTGAAAGATTCTTGGGTTTGAGGGGCAATAATTTTCGAGACAATGTTTTGGAGTGTGCCCTGAGTGCGGCGAATAGTTACTACCTGTAATGGATCGAGCCGAAAGTTAATCGCAAAACTGGCGGTTAAATCTTGCAAATCCTTGGTTGAACTTTGGGCAGGAACTTCAAATTTCTGGACAGTCAGATCGTAGATATCGACATTCCCAGCGAAGGGCGGTTTGAAGTGAACACCTTCGAGGAGCACGCCATCAGATGCTTTACCCAATACGCTCACGACTCCAGCTTCACCAGGATTAATTACTACAAATGAGTTAAAGCCGATAATTGCTAAAATTACCACAAAGCTGATGGCTATTATTTGTTTCCAATCAAAGCTATTACTATTTCGATCGATCATTTCAGATATGCCTATTTTGTTGATTTACTGATTGAGAAATTGAACTAGATATTACATCTTCAACCTCGATCGAACTATATGATTGAATCTCCAGAAAAATATCAGCGCAGAAATAGCAATGCCGATCGATTGACCAATCCACAGTCCATTGCCACCCAGCGGGGTGTAGAAGCCCAACCAATAGCCACTAGTCAAGCCCACACCCCAAAAAGCTAATAGACTAAGCAACAGTGGAATACGGGTGTCCTGTAGCCCGTAGAGCGCACCCATAATGATTTTCTGAGGGCCATCGACAATTTGGGAAATAGCGGCAACGATCATCAATCCACTCGCTAAACTAATCACTTTGGCATTCTGTGGATCGCTAATATCGATAAAAATCCCAATGATTTGGAGTGGAAAAACCAGCATCACGATCATTACTAAAATCATAAAAGCTAATCCAATTCCTGCGCCCACATAACCAGCTCGATTTACCCCTGCGAGATTATTTTGACCCACTTCTTGTCCAACTCGAATGGTGGCAGCATAGGACATTGCCAGCGGCACCATAAACGTAATCGAGATCGTTTGCAAGATAATTTGATGAGCTGCTAAAACTTCCGTACCTAATGATCCCATCAGATACGTAACGATCGCAAATAGTCCGATTTCTAAAGCAGTAGCACCTCCAATTGGTAAGCCGACTTTAATTAATTTGGCGATAATTTGACGATCTATTTGATTAATATTCCGAAAGAATCGATAATGTCTGAGTTCTGAATGTGTCAGCATATAACTGATTAGGGCTAGAAACATTGCCCAAGTTGCCAGCACACTCGCTAGGGCAAAACCCGCAACTCCCAGGCGGGGACAGCCAAATTTACCAAAGCCCAGGGCATAGTCACCAACGCTATTAATAATAGTGCCACCGATCGCGATCGAGACAATAATCCGCGTCTGAGACATCGCTGCCACCACACTTCGCAATAGCCCGAACCCCAGAGCTGGAAAGAATCCCCACGCCATCACATCGAGATAAGTATTGCCCAAAACTACCGTCGTCTCTGCTTGCCCCAAATAGCGCATCACCAAGTCAAAATTGTAAATACACAGCGAGAGTGGGATGCTCAACCCAATTACTAGCAGACAACCCTGCTGCACAACCCGCTCAATCTGCTGCTTGTCACCCGCACCATAAGCTGTCGCGACAATCGGGCTGACGCTCATCGTGATTCCTGTTGCCGTATGCACAAACACCCCAAAGGTAAGTGCCGCTAATCCGCCTGCGGCTAGAGTTTCTAGCCCCATTCTACCCATCATCAATGTATCCACAAAGCCAATCGCTGCTTGCGAAAGTTGCGCCCCAATCAACGGTATGGCTAGTTTGAGAAATTCTGTACCTTCACGATAAACTGGTGACTGGATCAATCTGGAGCTAATAATATTCATCTACGTCCAAATTGTGTTGATTTCCCTAGATCTAGATTGTACTCGTGGTGAGAGCGGTTCAAACCATCGGGAATTGAGTGAAATCAACATATCTACCTTGCGCTGGACATCTAATTCTTCACGAGCAAGGGAGCAGATCTGATTGCTGATGGTAAAATTGGTAAGCACAGTTGCAATCCGGCTGGCATCCATCGAAGATCTAGAAATGATTCAGCCCGAAGTTACAATTCAACCTGACTACCTTTCCGCTCCCGCAGCCACCGAATTATACAGCCAATTACGCGATCGCATCGACTGGGATCTCCGCATCAGTGCTCGGAAAACTGCCTGTTTTGGGCTACCTTACAATTATTCTGGATTGACTTATGAGTACCAGCCGATGCACTCGCTCCTGCTCCCGCTCTGTGCGCGGTTGAATCAAACTTTAGGATTTGAGCCAAATAGTTGTCTGATCAACTATTACAAGGATGGACGGGATAAGATGGGCTTTCACTCAGACGAAATCGACAATCTGGAAGCTGGAACCCAGATTATCATTATTTCATTGGGTGTCGATCGCAAACTATCCTTTCGATCGACAACTGACTACTCTCAGCGGCTACAATATCTCTTAGCTCACGGTTCTCTCCTGTATATGAGCCAGCGCACTCAAGAATTTTGGAGCCATGCGATCAAAAGAGCTAATGTGTTAGAAGGTAGAATCAGTCTCACTTTCCGCCGAATCGATCCGTTGTTTGTTCGCGGATCAAATTAAACAACATTCAATACGGTTCGGTTAGTGGAAAACCCTTCGCCCTCACCCCGCCATCGCCTCTGGCTCCGGCTCCCCTCTCCCAAGCTTGGGAGAGGGGTTGGGGGTGAGGGCAAGATTAATGATTTTGCACTAACCGAACCGTACTAAAACAACATTCACTTTTGTACCAACTGCGGAAATTGTTGACACAAAGCTGTAAATAATGGCGAGGGCTTACTCGCTTGCAACCTGTCTCCTTGCTGCCAATTAAATCGATTCCATAAAAATGGTGCCTCTTTTTCTGCTGCTAACCACAATAATTTCTTAGCCCTCGTAATTGCCACATATAACAACCGTAAATCTTCCCCCTGCTTGAGATAGTTAGCCAGATCCCAAGCATCTTTGGGTGTGGGTAGAGATTCCTGATGCAAATGAGCGCGAATCTTTGCACGAGCCACCTCTGCTAGGGTGAAATCACCTAAAAATTTAGCACCTTTAGGAGTCCATAATTGTCCAGGTGTTTTGTCACTTAAAAATGGAATAAACACATAATCCCAGTCTAAACCTTTAGCCTTGTGCATCGTAATAATCGTCACCTGTCCCGCTGCCGTATAGCGAGATTCAGAGCCGTCATCAATATTTTCAAACCCTTCAACTGTGACTATTTCTTGCAATACTTCGATCGTGGCATATATCGAGCCACGTCCATAAGTCTGTATCGCAATTCTATCAGCTAATTTATCCGCAGTTGCTAGCTCTGCTGACTGGTAGCCTAACTTGTCACCCAAATAACTAATTAGTTGATAGTGTGGTAATGTCGATCGAGTCTGAAGCAATTCACAGCAAATTGCTCGCGCCCGCTCGACAGTGGCAGACTGCGGATCTTCGAGGATATTTGGATAGAGAAACCGTTCTGGAACTACGGCAAGGGCATCGAGATCCTGCGCCTCAATCAATTTTCGTTCGAGTAAAACCTTCAGAGCCGCTTTGAGGTATTCACTCGAATGTGGTCTAATAATAAACTGAAATAGGGTCAGAATTTCACCAGGAATTTGAGAGTTGCGATCGCCTTCACCTGCCTGAAATAGCTTAAATTCAGGATGTCTCCGGTGCCAATCATTGAGCCTGTCAAATACAAATTTTGCCTGTCGATTTTCACGAACTAAAATTGCGATATTCGCAGCGGGATTTGCGGCAAACAAGCTAGTAATTCGACGTTCGATCGATAATACTGATTCATACACATCTATCGGCTGATGGAGTTCAACCCCCCCATCTTGTGGACGAGGATTTGGTTGAGCATCCCCCACCAATACCGGACGAATTGTCTGCAACCAAAACACCGATTCAGTCTCTTGTCGGCTGTCCCCCAGTCTCCCAGTCTCCCAGTCCCCTTTAACTGGCAGCTTCAGCCACCCATTCCCCCAATCTAGAACAAAATTAGCAGCATTCATAATCATCTGCGTACTGCGTCCAGCTTGTTCCATTTTTTCCAGTCGCGACGACAGATTTACATCGACAAGTTCGCTACACTCCTGACAAAAATCGCGAAAATAACGCGGATCCGCAGGGGTAAAGGTTGAATTAATCGCCTGATTGGGGTCGCCAACGCGGATCAGATTTGGTTGAAGTTCTGGTGCATCAGGAATTCCAGCCAATTGGCGCAGTAATCTTTCTTGTAAGGGGCTGGAATCTTGGGCTTCATCCTCAAATACCGCATGAACTTGCTGCTGCCACAATTGTCTGGCAATGGGGTCTAACATCACCCGCAATGCCCCCGCAATCATCTCATCGTAGTCGAGACAGTTTCGATCGATCAGGAGCTGCTGATACGCCTCATACAGTCCAGCACTAATCCCTAGAATATCGTATCGATCGGGATATAATCTCGCCATTTGCCACAGATCATCGGGGGACAGCCCCGAACTTTTGGCTTCCCGCACGGCATTAAATGCCAAGCTAGGTAGGATTTCTGTCCGAATCACTGACTGGCGGCGCAGTCGTTCTGTCTCCTCGCCATCGAAGCCTGCCCCCTCCAACAAGCAGCGATAGCTTTCGGGATTTTGAATCAGCCACTTTTGGACAGTATCTTCAATCAGCTTGTGATTGGTAGATGGCATCACTAGTGTCCGATCTGTCAAGTCTAGCTTGGATAATTCTGGATGTCTGGTGGCAATACTCAACGCCAGACTATGGATCGTATTTACACTGTAGCCGATCGGTGGTAGTCCCAATTCCTGGAGACAGCTTTTAATTTTATCCTTAATATTCGCCGCTGCCGATCGAGTCAAGGTGACAATAATCAACTGACGACGTTGATGTAGTCTCTCTCGCGCGATCGTAATCGCGGCGGCGACTGCCATACTGTGGGATTTACCTGCTCCTGGCACTGCTGATACAGCTAATTGCCCCGATTGCCAATCTGCTAGACTCCGCTGCCCTACGCGCAATCCTTGCCGCCATTTGGCGATGATTTCGGCTTGATGGCTGGTGATATTGTTTGAATGGGTGGCGGTGGGCATTCGAGGTGCGGGGAGGTTGGGATGTGGGTTTTCAGTTCGACTCCGCTCACTGAGCGGAGTCGAAGTGAGCGTTAGGAGTGTAAGCGAGCAAGTTTTTTAGACCATATAGATAATGGGGTGCGAGTTTCCTCACACCCCATTATCTATTAGTCGATCGATTTGTTTGAGAATCGATCGAATATTAATTTATCATTCCTCGGTGGTTGAGCGGAGCCGAAACCAGCCTAGAACCTGTCCCGATTGGATCCGCTGCCGGAAAGGATTTTAGAATTAGCAACTGATTGGTCGCCTTTACCGGATGATTGGTAGTAGTAGCTGTTGTACCGCGCTTGTTTGTCGAGGTTGACACCGTTGAGTACCATGCCCAAGACTTTCAGCTTGGACTGAGCGATGATTTCGCCAGCGTATTGAACTGATTCTTTGTCGGCGACGTTTGGACGCAAGACAAATAATAAACCAGCCACTTGGGAACCAATCATTGCTGCATCTGCTGCCACAGTTAGAGGTGGCGCATCGATGATTACTAAATCATAGCTGTCTGACCAGCGTTCGATCGAGTCGCCCATTTGAACAGAATCAATCAACACAATTGGATTGGGTGGAATCACGCCAGCAGTAAGCAAGAAGACATTGGGATGAACTTCAACTATTGCCGATCCTTCGCTACATTGACCAGTTAGGACATTACTTAGTCCCTCCTGGTTACCTTGTCGCCAAATCATGTGCTGAGAAGGCTTCCGCATATCCGCATCCACCAACAAGACGCGCTTGCCGAGTTCGGCTACTGCCAATGCTAGGTTTGCGGCAACGGTTGATTTTCCTTCCCCTGCTTGGGAACTAGAAATCACGATTGCTCTGAGGCTATCATCAGCATTAAGGAACTGAAGATTGGTTTGGAGCATCCGAAACGCTTCAGCTTCAATCCCACCAGCACCTGTCAGCACCAGTGAACCAGGGGTTCTACCGCCACCTTTACCAATTTTTGGCAGTTGTTTTTGGTTGGCGAATACGGGAATCTGACCTAGAACTGGATAACCAGGTAGTAAGGCTTTGGCTTCGTCGGCAGTTTTGATCCGCTTGTCGGCAGCATCAAGGATGAAGGCAGTTGCCGCACCGAGGAATAAGCCGAGGAAACCACCAATGGCGATATTCTGAGCTTTCTTGGGTGAGATGGGGTCTTGTGGCATCTCTGCCGGAGTTTGAATTCTAGAGTTGCCTAGTACTTGGCTTTCAGCAATTTGGATTTCTTGGAGCTTGCTCAACATCGCCTTGTAATTGGTGCGGGTTGTTTCGAGCTTGCGTCCGAGGGCGTTTTGCTGCTGTTCCAGTCTTGGTAGGGCGTTCATCCGCTTTTTGTAAGCATCAACAACGTAAACCAATGCCGAAATCTGCTTTTGGAGACTAGTGCGTTGCGCTTCACTCTTGGCAAAATCAGCAATCAGACTACCTTGGAGTCCGGCTGGCTGCATTTCCACCACTTTACCTTGGAAATCTTTGTTACCGACTAAGCTTTGACTAAAGCGTTTTTGGAGGATTTCAACTAGGGCTTGACGCTTCTCTTTGAGGTTGAGAATGCTGGGATCGTTATCACTAAAGCGAGTTTTTTCGATCGCAATTTTAGCTTCGATCTCTTGTAACTCTTTAAGAGATTTCTGCAATCCAGGTGATTCGCTCACCAGTCCTGATTGGATTGTAGCCTGAGCATCTTTACCGCCAAACAAGCTTTTGAGTCCTTCTAGGCGGGAGGTTTCTGCTGCTAGTAGTGCAGATGCCGAAGTAATTTCTTTGTTGAGGTTGGTGATCGTTTCTACTGCTTTGACTGATTCAGTCGGTAGATCGACGATATCATACTGTTCTTTGAACACCCGCAGTTCATTTTCAGCACTTTTGACTTCATTTTCGATTCGGGGCAGTTCTTGTCCGACGTATTCTCTTGCAGCTTTTGCTTCTTGTCTTTGATTATTGCGATCGTTACTCATGTAAATCGCCATAATAGTATCCACGACATCCTTCGCCAATTCCTTGCTCGGATCTTGGAAGGTAATCTCCAGGATGTCTGTACCTTTGACGCTGCTGATTTTGAGCTGGGCGATAAACAGTTCAAACTTTTTACTGTACTTGTCTAGTCGCTTAAATTCGCGTCTATTCTTATATTTGCCCTCTTTCAGCTCATTGATCGCACCTTTGATAGTGGTCAGCGATTTGAGAATTTCCGCTTGGGTGTTGACTGGGGTACTACCTGATAAACCATCTAACTCGCCACCGCCTCCCCCTGCTACAGCCGCAGCACTACTCAACAAGGCACTGGTTTTGTTACTCTTCTTGAGAATAATCTGTCCTTTGGCTTGAAAGATTTCTGTCTGTCTATAAGTCCACACCGCCGCTCCGAGGGTGGTGAGTGTGAAGACTAGAGCCGCAGGAAACCAACGACGTTTGAGTACTAGCCAATACTGTGCAATTTCGTCCATAATGCTTTAACGGGGGAGACCATGTGTATACTCTCTCATATTCTAACACTGTGACTTTAGCTACTTGTATCCGCATTTAAACGTAATTCATGTGTGATAAATAAATTATCTGCCTCAAATATCGAACAAAGGCTGCAAGAGATCCCCCCCGAACCTGGAGTTTACTTCATGCGGGATGGTGCCGATCGAATTCTCTACATTGGTAAATCAAAGAAATTGCGCTCTCGGGTGCGGTCTTATTTTCGGGAAGGTAGCCAGCATACGCCCCGAATTGCGATGATGGTGCGTCAAGTTGCTGAGATTGAATTCATCGTCACAGACACCGAAGCGGAAGCCTTAGCTCTCGAAGCTAATCTGATCAAGCAACATCAACCCCATTTTAATGTCCTGCTCAAGGATGATAAAAAATATCCATATATCTTAATTACTTGGTCGGAAGAATATCCCCGAATTCTGATGACGCGCAATCGCCGCATCGGAAAAGGTAAAGATAAGTATTATGGCCCATATACAGATTCCCATCTACTCAGAAATGTTCTGTATACAATTAAACGCACGTTTCCACTCAGACAACGCCCGCAGCCATTATTCAAAGATCGTCCTTGCCTAAATTATGATATTGGTCGCTGTCCTGGGGTCTGTCAAAATCTGATTTTCCCTGCTGATTATCGCCAAACTGTGGAAAAAGTGGCGATGATTTTTCAGGGTAGAACGGGGGAACTGATCGAAACATTGACCACTCAAATGGGTCGAGCAGCAGAAAGTTTGGAATTTGAGCAAGCCGGATTAATTCGCGATCGAATCAATAATCTCACGGCTCTAAATGCCGACCAAAAAGTATCGCTCCCCAATGATACTATCTCTCGCGATGCGATCGCCCTCGCCGCCGATCTCAAAACTGCTTGTGTCCAATTATTCCAAATTCGAGCAGGTAAATTAGTCGCCAGATTGGGATTTACCGCCGAAGTTCAGTCTTTAACTGAAGCTGTCGGAACTATTGAAGCTGTTAATTCTGATGAGGATCTAGGCGCAATTCTCCAGCGAGTATTAGAAGAACACTATCAAAACGCCGACCCCGTTGAGATTCCGCTCGAAATTCTGGTGCAATATCCACTCCCTGATGAAGAAATGTTAACTAGCTATTTGAGCGATCGTAAGGGTCGAAAAGTGACGCTAATTACCCCTCAGCGGCAGGGTAAGGCCGAGCTAATTGAGATGGTTGAAAAAAATGCCATTCACGAACTAACTCGCCTCCAACGCCAAACTGAACGGAATGTGGTGTCATTACAAGATCTGGCAGAGCTGCTCGATCTCGCCGAACTCCCGCGTCGAATTGAAGGTTTTGATATTTCCCACATCCAAGGCTCAAATGCTGTCGCTTCCCAAGTTGTGTTTATCGACGGCATCCCCGCGAAGCAGCATTACCGCCATTATAAGATCCAAAATCCTGAGATTACGATCGGACATTCGGATGATTATGCCAGCCACGCCGAGATTGCCAGACGACGGTTTCGGAAATATGCAGGCGGTATAAATACGGATGACGCTAATTTTCCCGACGTGGTGTTAATCGATGGTGGGAAAGGTCAATTATCCGCTGTCATGAACGTATTGGAGGATCTGAACCTCGCCGATAAAATGTGTATTATCAGTCTTGCCAAACAACGGGAAGAAATCTTCCAACCTGGCGAAAATTTACCCCTTGCTACCGATGCTGAACAACCAGGCGTGCAATTATTACGCCGAGTTCGCGATGAATCTCACCGCTTCGCGATCACCTTTCACCGCCAACAGCGCAGCGTCAAACAAATTCGCTCCCATTTAGACGATGTACCTGGATTGGGCAGCCATCGCCAAAAACAACTCCTCGCGCATTTTCATTCGATCGATTACATCCGAGCTGCTAAGATCGAAGATCTAGCCAAAGCCCCAGGCATCGGCAATCACCTCGCAGGTGAGATTTATCGGTACTTTCATCCAGAGTGAGGGGGCTGGGAGACTGGGAGGCTGGGAGACTGAAAACGCAGTTCTAATCCTATCATTCGCTAAACCACTAAACCACTAAACCACTAAACCACTAAACCACCAAAACACCAGTAACTACATTTCGCTCCAACATCCAAAAATATTAATTTAATCTCCAGACAAAGCCACTCACCCGATGAGTAGTGCTACTTTAGATAGATGCAAGACGATCTGGCGCATTGGTATAGAACACTCGAACTTGAGCCTGGGGCTTCACTAGAAGAAGTGAACCAGGCTTATAAAGATTTGGCTGTAGTTTGGCACCCAGATAGATTGCCGCAAGATAGTACCCGCTTGCAGGAAAAAGCCCAGGCGAAACTCAAAGAAATTAATAATGCCCGTGACAGGCTGCGGGAATATCAAGCTGATAAGTCTATTAAAACTAATCATAATGGATCGGCTCGATCGCAGAGCACATCCGCAAAAACAGATACTTCCCGCACCAACCGCACATCATCCCATACCTCCAGCACATCTGCCAGAACAGACACCACTCGCACCCGTACAGAACCAGGATCCACTCGTTCAAATTCACAGCAGCAACGCCAACAGCCCCGCAGAGCTGCCGCCGAACGGGATCCTCAGCCAGCCCCAAGAGCACAGCCAGCCGAATCAAACGGCTATCCACACCCACAAGCAGCCAGAGTATCAAATCAACAAGCGCAACCGAAATCTAATACCCCCCCACAACGTCCAGACTTGACTGGCGTAGATTGGAGCAATATGGATCTTGACGAGCGGGACTTCGCCAATCGAAACCTCACCAACGCCAATCTCAGCAATAGCAGTCTCAAGGATTCATTTCTACATGGCACCAATTTACAAGGTGCCAATCTCTCCAAAGCCAATCTATTTCGGGCAAACTTATTTCAAGCCAATCTCAGCAATGCCAACCTGCGGGAAGCAAATCTCATCAGTGCGGATCTCAGCGGCGCGGATCTCAGTGGTGCGGATCTCACTGGCGCGAGAATTCGAGTGGGTACCAGAATGACCGTGCGATTGATTGGGGCAAACCTTACAGGTACAATCATGCCAGACGGCAATGTATACGCCAGATCATAGTTAGATTAATTAATAATTAATAATTAACAATTAATAATTAGCTAGATGGTGATTAGGATGAGGTTTTAGACCCCATCTTAATCACCACCTAGCTAAAGGTGGGAGATTTAAACTCTTCCTACTCGTTAAAAAAATTTAATAACATGACTCAACAAACAGTAATTATCACTGGAGCCTCATCTGGAGTGGGCTTATATGCAGCCAAAGCGATGGTTCAACGGGGTTGGCATGTTGTCATGGCTTGTCGAGATTTAGCCAAAACAGCCGCAGCAGCACAGGCTCTAGGCATGTCAGCAGATAGCTATAGTATCATCCATATCGATTTAGGCTCCCTCGCCAGTGTCCGCAAATTTGTCGCAGATTTTAGAGCTACAGGTAAATCCCTCGACGCGCTAGTTTGCAATGCCGCAGTGTATCTACCCCTATTAAAGCAGCCAATGCGATCGCCAGAAGGCTATGAATTGAGTGTTGCTACCAATCATTTTGGTCATTTCCTCCTCTGTAAACTGCTCCTAGAGGACTTAAAGGCATCTTCCGCCCCAGAGCGTCGATTGATTATTCTAGGCACCGTCACCGCCAATTCTAAGGAGTTAGGTGGCAAGATCCCCATCCCCGCACCTGCGGATTTAGGGGATCTACAGGGATTAGCCGCTGGATTCAAAGATCCAATTGCAATGATTGATGGCAAGCCATTTAAAGCTGGCAAAGCCTATAAAGATAGTAAGCTGTGCAATATGATGACCAGTCGGGAGCTACACCGCCGCTATCATGAGTCCACAGGGATTGTATTCAATACCCTCTATCCTGGCTGTGTGGCAGATACACCCCTATTCCGCAACAGCTATCCCCTGTTCCAAAAGATCTTCCCCTGGTTCCAAAAAAATATTACTAAGGGCTATGTAACTCAAGAACTAGCAGGGGAAAGAGTCGCTCAAGTAGTCGCCGATCCTGAATTCAAGCAGTCGGGAGTCCATTGGAGTTGGGGAAATCGCCAAAAAGAGGGGGGTAAATCTTTTGTGCAGGAGCTATCAGACAAAGCCAGCGATGATAAAGCCGCGCTGATGTGGGATTTGACTGAAAAATTAGTCGAGTAAGATGACAAAACCCGATTGAAAAAGTCGGGTTTTTAGTTCGCGTAGGGTGTGTTTCTGCGGCAGCGGCTCGCGTTTCTGCTTACGCAGAGGCTATTGCTAAAGCAAACGCTCCGCTACCGCCAACGCCCTAGTTTCCCGTAAGCGCAGAACGCAGGCTACGCCAACGCGGTAGCAGAGCGTTTGCCTGTGCCTACGGCAGGCTAACGCCAAGAGCAATAGCGTCTCCCCTGGAGACGGTTTAGCGAGACAAGACAGCAAAACGCACCAACTCTCTAGATGGTGCGTTACCCTTGCGGGATAACACACCCTACTCGGACGAGGGATAATATCAACATAAAAAAGAGAGGGTTCGATCGAGCATTGCTACCCAATCGAACCCTCTCTTTTTCATTCACATCTACGGGACTGACGGGACTCGAACCCGCGACCTCGCGCGTGACAGGCGCGCGCTCTAACCAACTGAGCTACAGTCCCATTTATTCAACGTCTCCCATTATGCACTGTTTACATGTTGGTGTCAACTAGTTGAGGAAAGTTTCTGGGAGTTGGTAGTTCGGAGTTATCGGGGGAACTGTGCTAGAACAACGGATAGTTTTCAACTCTACCCCTACTTTTCCCGACTTCCACTCTCTAACTCTCCCAACTCCGAACTACCAACTCCCAACTTTTTACTTCGTCCACTCAGTATGGAACGAATCCGCAACTGGCTTGTCCACGCGCTTGTAAGTGTGGGCACCGAAATAGTCCCGTTGCGCCTGAGTTAGGTTCTGAGGGAGATTTGCACGGCGATAGCTATCGAAATAATCTAGCGACGCACTAAAAGCAGGAACGGGAATACCCAACTTAGCAGCCTGACAGATTACCTCGCGCCATGCGGTTTGCCTGTCGAGGACTGTTTGACGGAACTCTGGAGCTAGCAACAGGTTCGGTAATTTTGGATCTGCTTTAAAAGCATCCTTGATTTTATTCAAGAACCCAGCCCGAATGATACAGCCACCTTTCCAAATCCGAGCAGTTTCGCTCAGATTGAGGTCGTACTTATACGCATCAGAAGCTGCTCCGAGTAATGCCATGCCTTGGGCATAAGAACAGATCTTCGAGCAATATAGCGCGTCACGAACTTGGTCGATAAAAACTTTAACATCACCTGAGAACTGACCTGCTGGACCACTCAAGACGGATGATGCAGCTACCCGTTCGGTTTTGATCGATGAGATGATTCGGGCATTCACAGCCGCGATAATCGTCGGAATGGATACACCCAGTTCTAAGGCACTTTGGACAGTCCAACGTCCAGTACCCTTTTGTCCAGCCGCATCAAGGATTAATTCAACCAGGGGCTGATTAGTCTCAGGGTCGATATACTTGAAGATATCGGCAGTGATTTCGATCAAGAACGAATTGAGTTCGTCGGTTTTGTTCCACTCCGTAAAGACTTCATGCAACTGTTGTGCATTTAAACCAGCAACATTTTTGAGCAAGTCATAGGCTTCGGCAATAAGCTGCATGTCGCCATACTCGATCCCGTTATGCACCATCTTGACGTAGTGCCCAGCTCCACCCTTACCAATGTAAGCAACACAGGGGCCATCGTCTACCTGAGCTGCGATTTTGACCAAAATGGGTTCGAGGTTGCGATAGGCTGCTTCCGAGCCACCTGGCATCATACTAGGGCCATTGAGTGCGCCTTCTTCACCACCACTGACTCCCATCCCGATGAAGGTGAATCCAGCCTGTTCGAGATCGGCGGTGCGCCTGTCAGTATCTTCAAATAGGGAGTTACCACCGTCGATGATCACATCGCCTGGAGATAAGAACTTCTTGAGTTCATCAATCACCAAATCAACGGGTTTACCCGCTTGCACCATAATCAGCACTTTGCGAGGAGTTTCCAATGCAGCGCAGAATTCCTCGATCGAATATGTCGCTTTGACATTTTTCCCTGCGGTACGGGTTGCCATGAATTTATCAGTCTTATCTCTCGATCGATTGTAAACCGCGATCGGAAAGCCATTGCGCTCGACATTGAGGGCAATATTCTCGCCCATAACCGCTAAACCAATGACACCAAAGCTTTGTAGAGACATAAATATTGGAAATACTGTAGATGTAGGGTTCGATCGTACTCCACCCACCTTAGCTCGATCCCCATTTTTTGGTGTGCCTTAGCGAACTTTTTGTAAAGTTTGTTTACCTGAATCTAGCTAACTCTACATTTACATTCAGACTTTTACCACAGCTTTATTCTGGTAGTCGATCCTTCAAGTTTGCCAAAATGCCCCACCGACTAGCCATTAGCTGCTGTGCTTCCGATGGTTGTGGATCTGGTTCCTGCGGTGGAATAATCCCAGCACAATCTTTTGCACAGAGCTGGCGCAATGGTAGCGATAGGTTCAATTGCTCGTACAACCACTCAGTGGGGTCAAAGTGCCCGTCTGGTGCCAATGAATCAACTAAATCCTCTGGATCAGTGCGGATCTCCATGCCTCGGCGATCTGGCTCTGTCGGTGGTTCCTCTAGCCAAATAATCTCGCTGGTATCCAATACCAATCGATAATTGTACTGCTGCAAACAGCGATCGCATTTGAGTGTAACAATTGCTTCTGCTTGCGCTGCCAAATCTAAAAATGTACCACCGTGCTTGACAATCACCTTGCCCCTGACAGGGGTTAATGTTTCAAACTCTGGAATCATTGTATCGACAACGATCTCTAGGGTGCGATCCTGTCGATTCGCTAGCTGGGGGATGTGGAGGCGTTCCATCTGTTGGGAGTGTGGGAGATGTGCGGAGTGTGGGAGGTGTGGGGAGTTTTAATCACTATCCACTATTCACTAGACCACCACTTGAGCCAATTTTACAACCAAACGTCGATCGGGTTCTTGACCACGACTCTCCGTTGATAAGTCCTGATAGCTGGGATCGCTATCAAAAAAAGTATGCAGTTGACGACGTTCAGCAGAAGACATCGGCGGAAGTACTACTTCTTGTCCAGTTTCGCGGACACGAGTAGCAGCATCATCAGCAATCGCCTTGAGTTCAATCGATCTTTGCTGGCGATATCCGGCTAGTTCAATCGTATATCCAGCCTGTAAATCTTCTGCCGCATGGATATTCAAGCTAGCATTGGCTAAATACTGAATGGCATCAATTGTTGCACCATTGGTACCAATTAGCAGTTCTTTCTGACCTGGAGTGAGGCTAGTCGGATCGATCGTCAGCCAATAATTAGCTGGATTAGCTACTCCTGCTGGCTGCTCAGTACCTACCGTTGTCGTCACTCCCGATAGGGTTAGGACTTGTTCTAACCACTGTTTGCCACGGTCTAGTCTTTGGTCGTTCATTTAGTTGATAGTTGATAGTTGATAGTTGATAGTTGATAGTTGATAGTTGATAGCTAATAACAGCTAGTCACTAGCTAGGGATAATGCTTTAATTCCATATCCCCTAACTATCAACTATCAACTAATTTAAGTTGCTTTCTTCTTCTTGCTATTCTTCTCAAACGGCAATTCTTCGCGATTGCTATTGTCTTTGGGCTTTTCGCTTTCCTGTTGATCTACCAATTTCTGCAACTCTGGCGGTAGGGGTTCGCGATTGACAAAGTAGGTTTGACCTAATTGAAACACGTTACCGATCGCCATGTACATCAGGACACCAGCGGGAAGGGGAAAGAATAAGAACATCCCTGAAAAAATAATTGGGGTGAACTTATTTACAGCTTGCTGTGCTTGCTCTTTCTCAGCGGCTTCACCGACAGCTTTGGTTGCTGACGGGGTACTCGATAAGTTTTGACTGACGTACAGACTCAAGCCAAAGAAGACGATCATTGCAATGATGTCCCAGTGAATCTTACCATCAGGATCGATCGCGCCCACATGTCCGAGGGCTTGGATAAAGAGGAATCCACTATTAGAAGCGATTCCAGGAATCGTCCCTTTGATTGTCACATCTCCAGGGGCGATCGCTTCGATCTGACCATCAGGAGTAACTTTGACATTCTCCATTCCCTTGGTAATTGTCCACTCAGGGGTGAGCTTGGAATCGGGATATTGAGCTGCTAATTCCGAGAATGGCTTGCCGTCAACACCTTTAAACTCGATTTGAGCTTTTTGTCCAGCACCTAAAATATTCCCACCAGAAATGCCCGCAATCACTGGCATGTGAATTTGGGGGACAGTAGTGGTGAAATAAATATTGTGGGGTTCGCTATTAAATACCTGAGGCTGGATTTGTGCCGTCTGATCGGCGGGGACAACCTGCAAGTTGACATTGTAATCGACGTTGGAAAACGGAGATCCTCTTAAAGTTGCAAACAGCGCGAATAAAACGGGCATTTGGAGTACTACAGGCAGACAACCAGCTAGGGGGTTGCCAAACTCCTTGTAGACATCGCTCATCGCCTGCTGCTGCTTGGTTGGATCGTCTTTGAATTTCTGCTGGATTTCCTTGACTCGCTTCTGCATCAGCGGTTGGGAAATCTTGGTCTTTCGCATGTTGCGAATTGAACCTGCTCCCAAGGGATAGAGGGCAAACCGAATCACCAAAGTCAGCGCGACGATCGCCAAACCATAGCTAGGCACGATTCCATAGAAAAAGTCTATGATCGGCAACATTATATTGTTGGAAATAAATCCGATTCCAAAGTCCATTGTCAACTAGGTATTATGTTAGGTATTAAGCTTTAGAGGGTGATTCTTAGACTTTAGGTTGTGATGCTACAGAGTTATTGGCTATTGCTCGCCATACCCCCTAACGCCTAAAGCCTAATCCCTAGTTAAGTTACTTGAGCTGCTGCTTCAGCTTTTTCAGTCACACTCAACAGCGGTACGCCATTTTTGGCAATTACCCGCTCGTTGATGTAGTCGTACAATTCGCGATAGCGGGGGACAGATCGCAACTCTAGTTTGCTACCATCAGTGAGGACGACTACCATGTCTCCCCAAAATCCTAACCCGCGCGGAATCGTCAGTGCATCAGCAATTTCCGAATAAACTAGGTCGGTGCGATCTCGACCCATCCAACCACCAGTTACAGAGATGCGGCGATCGGTAATCTTGTACCGCAACCATACAGCTCTAACGATCGACCCGACTGCCAACGGAATGAATACAACCAGTGGGATCAAGACTAGATGAAAAATCAGATCTCCAACGTGGGGTCCACCTTCATAAAACGTTTCTTCTTTAATGCCCATCAATTACTCCTGCGGCTACCAATAATTTCTCTAATTCTCGCAAAATTTCGAGATATTCGCATCCCTGCGCTGAAGGTCGAACTCCGATTACTACCGACCAGCCGCTAGTAATTTGCGGCAACAGTTGACGGAGAGCCGCTTTCACTTGTCTTTTGAGCAGGTTGCGAGTTACTGCTTTTTTACTGACTGCTTTACTAACTGACACCCCAAACCGAGTAGCAGGTAGATTTTCGACAGTGATGCTTGGCAGGTACTGCAAACTTCTCAGCGTTAAATGCGTGTGCTGATGACGTTTGCCTTGCTGATAAACTTTCTGAAAATCTTGCCTGCGTCTGAGTCGATGGGTTTTAGGCAATGACACGAGCTGTTAGTCGATCCGGCATAATACTCTAGACAGATAAACGATGACGACCTCTGGCTCGACGGGCTTTGATCACTTTTTGACCTGTCACTGAACGCATCCGCGCTCTGAATCCAGATGTTCTTTTTTGTTTGCGGTTAGTACCGCCGAGAGTACGCTTTGTCATACTGAATATCCGCTCGAATTAGCTAGTTATTAATACTTTAGTGGGCAAAAAAGCCACAATGAACTAGTATAGCAGCTATTGCAAGGAAGTTTTTAGTTTTTAGTTGTCAGTTCTTAGCTTGGGGTGATATTGGCAGACTAAAACCTAATCTGCTGGCTCGATCGTACTAGTCAAGCCGTGGCTTTTGAGGACTTCGCAGTAATGTTCGGCGTGCTCTTGGTTGCAGGTGATTACCAGTGCCATGCCGTACTGATGGGCTTCCATCATGATATTGATTGCCTGGGGTGCCGACAGATTGGGGATAGTAGTGATTAGCACTTCTACTACGTGCTCCATGCCATTGAAGTCATCGTTGTGCAGCAATACTTTATAGTTGGGTGCCAGTCTGCGGATGGTAGCTGGCTTCTCGATCGTTTCGGTAAAGCTCATATTTTAATGTTTGGCGGTAGCTGTGTTTCAATCTTCTATCATTTTACCCAATCGTCGATCTGATATTCAAGGTCGAGTAGTAAATACCGATACGGAATTTGAAGCGAAAATGCTATAACAATTTGGGGCATTGCGCCCAATCCTGACATATTCACAGCCATGACTGATACACCCAGCTTGATTTCGCCCATACCCAGCCAGATCGTTAAAAATCGTCCGCCACTGATTCTGGGAGTGATGGCATCAGGGAGTGGCAGCAATTTTGAAGCAGTGGCTAAGTCGATCGAATCTGGCAATCTCAACGCCAAGATCGCGGTATTAATTCATAATAAGTCAGATATCCAGGCGATCGAACGCGCCCAAAAACGCAACATCCCTACCGTATTTCTCGATCATCGTAATTATGCCACGCGGGAAGATCTCGATCGAGCAATTGTCGCTACCCTCCAAGCACATCAAGTAGAATGCGTGGTGATGGCGGGTTGGATGCGAGTGATTACTCAGGTGTTAATCGATGCTTTTGTCGATCGAGTGATTAATATTCACCCCAGTCTATTACCCAGTTTCCCAGGCATTAGATCGATTGAGCAAGCCCTGGCTGCAAAAGTCAAAATCACTGGCTGCACGGTGCATTTAGTCAGTCTGGAAGTAGATTCTGGACCGATCCTAGTTCAAGCTGCCGTGCCAGTTTTACCTGAAGACACAGCCGCAACGCTCCACGCACGAATCCAGATTCAGGAGCATATTATCTTAGCTCATGCGATCGATCTGTTAGCCCAGGAATTAAATTTAGCAATTCACTAAAAATCGACACCCCTTCTCAGATCCACGCCATTATCGGCATAGTGCTTGTGACAGATCATCTCGGAGTGAACGCTGGCAATATTAAAGTAGGCGGGTGTATTAAAGCAGCGTCCGGTGATGATTACTTGGGTATCTTTGGGCTTATTTGTCAAGCATTTAACTATTGGTTCTTGATCGAGAAGATCGAGGTCTACAGTGGGGTTTAACTCGTCGAGAACGATCGTTTTGTACAATCCAGAGGCGATCGCACTACTGGCTATCTCCCAGCCTCTCTGAGCCTCGATGTAGTCGATATCTTGTTGCTTGCCCCGCCAGACAATTGCATCACTGCCACAGCGATGGTGATCGACTAGTTGGGGATAACTTTTTTTGAGGGCGTTAATGGCTGCGTCTTCGGTATATCCGGTACCGCCTTTGAGCCATTGAACAATTAATACGCGATGGGATTCGTCTTGGCTGATGCCTTTGCCGATCGCTTGTAATGCTTTACCCAGGGCACTTGTAGACTTACCTTTACCTGCTCCCGTGTAAATCTCAATCCCTTCGATGCCTTGCTCGGCGGCTTCAGGATGATGATGGGGGCGCATTTCTGAGTGCAAGTCGGCGATTTCGATTAGAGCTGGGGGTGCATCGCGCCCAGTGACGATCACTTCGAGGTGAGCAGGTTTAGATTTGAGCATTTCGACTACTTCCATAATCGGGAGTAGTCCCAGATCCAAGGCGGGATTGAGTTCGTCAAGCACGATCACTGAATATAAATCTGAATAGATCGCACCTTTGGCAACAGTCCAGGCACGATGGGCTTCAGCTCGATCGAATTCAGTTACTTCATCCTTGCCAAAATACTCGGAGCGTCCAGTGCGGACTCGATCGATCAAATGGGGAAAACTAGCGCGTAATGCAGAGATTGCCGCATCTTCATCATAATCGCGTTCCGAACCCTTGAGGAATTGAAGTAATAAAATTCGCGTATCAGATCCTGATTCAATTCCTAATCCGATCGATCTCAATACTACGCCCAATGCTGCTTGGGATTTACCTTTGCCCGCCCCATCATAAACATGAATCTGTCCTGCGGCACGTTCTCTCTTTTTGGTAGCCGTGCGAATCCCAATCCCTACTCTACTCACTTAATCTCTAGCTCCTAACATTTATTTTGGTGCGTTATGCTGCGGCGTTTTTATTCGGGGGTTCCCCCCGAATAAGAAAACGACAAGACAGGCGCAGTAACACACCCTACGAACAATTCACCATCCACCATTCACTATCCACCATCCACCAATTCTAGACAAGTTACTAGAATGGTTGTTTATAATAGCCTTAACCGATCGCTTCTTACCTCACTACTATGAGCTTAACACTGTCCCAAATTGGCAATCAAATGTCCAACCTGACTGGCGTTCGCGCCATCATGAAAGATATCCAAGAAACTCTCGCTGCCAAAAAAGGTCAAGAGTTCATCAATCTCAGTGCAGGTAATCCAGTGATTTTGCCAGAGATCGAGCAGATGTGGCGAGATTATACTCACGAATTGCTCGATAGCTCAGACTATGGTGAAGTTGTCTGTCGATACGGTTCGAGCCAGGGTTATCAGCCCCTCATCGATGCCGTAGTCACTGATTTTAATCATCGCTACGGGCTGAAATTGACCGCTAAGAACGTCTTAATTACCCCTGGCAGTCAAAGTCTCTATTTCTATGCTATGAATGCCTTTGGCGGGCAGACAGCGGGGGGACAGATGAAGCAGGTAGTTTTACCGCTCAGTCCTGATTATACGGGCTATGGCGGGATGGCGATCGCTCCAGATTCAGTGTTTGCCTATAAGCCGACTTTAGATATTGACGAGGCTAATCATAGCTTCAAATATCGTCCCGATTTTAGTCAGCTAGAGATTAGCGAAAATACTGGTGCTGTCTTATTTTCCCGCCCTTGCAATCCGACTGGTAATGTCTTGACTGACGAGGAAGTTCAGAAGATTACCAGTTTGGCTGCCAGTTATGATGTGCCAGTTTTGGTGGATTCAGCATATGCACCGCCATTTCCCGCTTTGAACTTTACAGAGATGACTCCCATTTTCGGAGAAAATATCGTCCACTGCATGAGTCTCTCTAAAGCTGGACTCCCAGGCGAACGAATTGGGATTGCCTTGGGGAGTGAAAAGTTTGTCGGAGTATTAGAATCATTCCAGACAAATGCCTGTATCCACTCTTCTCGTTATGGACAAGCCATCGCCGCAAAAGCAATTTCCAGCGGTAGATTAGCAGACTTAGCGACTACAGTAATTCGCCCCTATTATCAGCAAAAGTTTGCGGTACTAGAAGCAGGATTAACTAAGTTCATGCCCAAAGATTTACCTTGGTTTCTCCATCGGGGTGAGGGAGCTATCTTCGGCTGGATGTGGTTTCAAGATTTACCCATTACTGATTGGGAGCTATATCAAGCTCTCAAGCAAGTTGGGATTATTGTGGTTCCAGGCAATTCTTTCTTCCCTGGCTTGCGCGAAGATTGGGCACACAAGCAACAGTGCATTCGGATTAGCTTAACTGCTAGTGATGAGGATATCACGATCGCAATGGAGCGATTGGCAAAAGTTGTCGCCGGAGTTTATGGGGGGAAGTAGTGGTTTAGTGGTTTAGTGAATAGTGGTTTAGCTAATCAATCGTAGGTTGGATGAAGTTGTCTACAATCTTCCTGCCAAGACGCGATGCGCGTTGTTCACACGTCAACACTCTTTTGCTAAACCACTAACAACTAAACCACTAAACCACGAACTCACGCCATTCTCGACTCAATTGCCCACCTAGCTAGTTCTGTGCGGTTACTGAGTCCCGTCTTACCTAGCATATTCGAGACGTGGCTTTCGATCGTGCGTTGGCTGACATTCATTTGGATGGCGATTTCCCGATTGGCTAGTCCTCTGGCGACTAGCTGCACTACTTTTAGTTCAGTGGGAGTGAGTTCGACGCTGGCGGGAACTTGGATGGAAGAGTTATCTTCAGTACCATCTGTGTGGAGCAAGAGTCGATTGGTTTGCTTGAGTGAGGACTCGACTTGGGCGACGAGTTCTTCTGGCTCAAATGGCTTCACCATATAGACATCAGCACCGAGATTCAAGCCTTTGATCCGATCTTGGCTCTGCCCTCTAGCTGAGAGAAATAAGACAGGAATCCAGCTTGTACGGGGATCTTGGCGGACATTTTCAATTAGGGCATAGCCATCCATCTCTGGCATCATGATGTCACAGACGATCATATCGGGGAGACTTAGAGACAAGAGATGTAGAGCTTCTTTCCCATTGTCAGCAGTGAGTACTTCATAACCCCGAAACTCCAAATAATCTCTAACTAATAAGATGAGATTTGGGTCATCATCGATTAATAATAGTCGCTTACGGTCTTTTCCACCAACTGCTTTCATGATCTTCTTTGACTAAATTTAACCGTTTGTATCAACCGCCATTTGCGGTAGCGTCAGCTTGTGTCTCCGGCAGGCTAACGCCAAAAGCAGAAGACGGCGCGCGAGCTTCGAGAGTTTGTATTTAACTACTGATGGTTGGATCGAAATGCTACCTACTTGTCATCTTATTCAACCAAAATAACCTTAGGGCAAAAGATATCGTTGTTGGAAGCAGATAAGCAGTCAGATTTACCAGATTTTCGATCGCAATCGGGTTTTTCTACATTTAATCTATAGCTATAAGATATACTGTGCATCGAGCCAGAGGGTGAAGCTATGATAGATTCAATTCTCGGTCGAGCTGATTCACAACTTAGATGTTTATCGATAATACTCTAAGATTGCAACCTTTGTAATAACGATTTACATTGACTAATAATAAAGTAGTGTAGATGCAAATCTTGCGTTAATTTCGTAGGTTTAGTCAAGTAAGGATGTAGCATTTTTTACCAGCATTTGCAAAAGATTCAGAATATGGCTGAATCCTAGTGCAATAACTCCTCTAATTGATTTTGGCTACACAACCACTGATACAAACCTGTCTGGTTGACTAGCTCCAGATGGGTTCCGGTTTGGACGATTTCACCTTTATCCATCACAAAAATCCGATCGGCTGTCGCGGCAGCGGATAATTGATGGGTGATGAATATTACTGTCGCTTTTTGTCCAGCTTGAGAGAGATTTTGCAAGATAGCTGTCGCTGTCTGATTGTCCACGCTTGATAGGGCATCATCGAGAATCAAAATCGGTGAGTTGAGCAGCAGTGCGCGAGCTAATGCGGTGCGTTGGCGTTGTCCACCAGAGAGCGTAATCCCCCGTTCACCGACAACGGTATCGTACTGTTCGGGAAAATTCAGGATTTCGCCGTGGATTTGCCCCAGCTTTGCGGCGGCTTCGACAGCAGTTCTACTAGCCAAGGGATCGCCATATCGGATATTATTCTCGATCGAAGTACTAAACAAAAAGCTTTCCTGGGGGACATAGGCAATTGCCTTGCGAAGATCGTCTAAACTCAAGCTGGTAGTGTCGTAGCCATCGACAAATAAACTATGTTCAGGTATTTCTAATAATCGGGGTAAAGCATTTGCTAGGGTAGATTTACCCGAACCAATTGGGCCGACGATCGCGATCGTTTCGCCTGCTCTGATTGTAAAATTGAGATGTTTGAGGGCTGGTGTCTCTGAGCCTGGGTAAGTATAACTAAAATTCTGGGCAGCAATTTGACCTTGAAAAGTTGTCCCAATATGCAGTGATGTCGGCGCATCAGCGATTTTGGGTTGTGCAAAAAGAATTGCCTCAACTCGATCGATACTGACTTCCCCCCGCTGGTATGCTGTAATAGTGAAGCCTAATAGTGCAGTGGGAAAAATTAAATTCTGGGCATAGATTACCAAAGATAGAAACTCACCAACGCTAATTTCTTTGGTAGCGATCGCTAGTCCACCTTGCCATAATAATACCAGCAAACTAATCGAGGCTAGCCCCTGAATAATCGGGAAAATAGTGTTACGTGATTCAGCTAATTTGAGATTGGCTTTAAATAATTCCTGATTCTTTTTCCGAAAGGCTTTGCGTTCAGTTTCTTCCTGAGCGTAGATTTTGATCAGCGAAATTCCGCTCATATCTTCCTGAATCAACTCACTCAGATCAGAGATTGATTCCTGCACAACTACCTGTTGATCTCGTAGTTGTCCACTAAATAACTGCACCGTAATCAACATCAGCGGATACACAGCTAGTGCCATCAAAGTCAGCTTGACATTGATATACAGCATCGCAGGTAAAGTTAGAGTGTAAGCAAAGATGATATTTGCGGTGCTTAACACAGCAAACCCAACCAACCGCATGATGTTCTCGACATCACTGGTAAACCTATTAATCAGATCTCCCACTGTCACGATGGCAAAATAACCTGGCTCTAGCCGGAGAATCTGCTCAAAAATATTTTGCTTCATGGCGGATTGAACTTGCCTCCCGACTCCAAAAATCAGAATGCGAGAAACCATCCGCACCACCCACATAATCGAAGTCAATCCGATAATTGCGATCGCCAGTTGCGTGAGATAATCGCTAGTAGCAGCAGTTTTGAGAGTATCAATTCCAGTTCTAATGGACAGCGGAATGTAGACACTTAAAGCATTGACAATGAACAAAGCAAAAATGCCTTGAGCAACCTGCCACTTATAGGGATTGAGATAGTTGAGCAGCTTTTGGAAACGGGACATCGAGTAAGAGTTGGGAGATGGGAGTTCGGAATTCGGAGTTGGCTTGCCCTCACCCCCAGCCCCTCTCCCAAGCTTGGGAGAGGGGAGCCAGAGCCGGAGGCGAGGGCGGGGTGAGGGCGGGGTGAGGGCAAGCTAATGTCGCACTCCCACATAATTTCTGAATTTGGAATTGCTGATTAAGCAGACAAATCCTGACGTGAGTAGATCTTCTGTGATAAAATTAAAGGTTTGTGGCACTGTCTCAAATATAACTTAGAAAGCTTAAATAGAAATCGATATGGCAAAGCGCGTACAGTTAGTTTTAAACCAAGATGTCCGTAAGTTGGGCAAAAATGGCGATCTAGTTGAAGTAGCACCTGGATATGCTCGCAACTATCTGATTCCTCAGAAGATTGCTGCCAACGTCACACCTGGATTGCTCAAGCAGGCTGAGAAGCGTCGCGAAGTCGAGCGTCTGCGCTTACTAGCACTGAAAGAAGTTGCTGTGGCTCAAAAAGCAGCCATCGATAAAGTGGGTAAATTCTCGATCTCCAAGCAAGTTGGTGAAAACGAGTCAATTTTTGGTACTGTCACCACCACCGAAGTTGCTGAACTCATCAAAAATGCCACTGGACAAGAAATCGATAAGCGCGATATCACCCTACCAGATGTATCCAAAATCGGTACTTACAAAGCTGAACTCAAGCTTCACCCCGAAGTTGTCGTCACTGTCGATATCGAAGTCGTCGCGAAGTAAGTCTAGCCTAGAGCGGTTAAATCAGGCTGCACCTAGCAGCCTATTTTTGTATCTAGACAAGCTTTGTTTGGTACAATAGTGCTATTCATAGCAATTCAAGATCTATCCGTTGCTAGTCAGGTGGGCGGGTTCAAATTAGATTTTTGGCTTCGTTTGAATTAATAGTATAAACCCGCCCCTACAGATTTTAGATGTCAGATACACCTAACTTTCGATCGACAAGTCTGATTCCACCCCAGAATATTGAAGTTGAGGAAGCCATTCTAGGTGGTATCTTACTCGATCCAGAGGCAATTGGGCGAGTTGCCGAGAAATTAGTTCCTGAAGCATTTTATATCCCGACTCACACGGATATCTATCAAGCATTTTTAGCTCTAAATAGTCAGGGTAAACCGACAGATTTATTGGCTGTTACTGACTGGTTGATCGACCAAAATCAACTTGAGAAAATTGGTGGACAGGCGAAACTAATTCAACTGCTCGAACGCACTGTTAGTGCCGTCAATATCGATTCTCTTGCCGTATTGGTGATGGATAAATATATCCGGCGAGAACTAATTAAAGCCGGAACAGAAGTCACTCAATTGGGCTATGCAGCCGATCGACCCTTGGAAACTGTCCTGGATGAGTCAGAGCAACAAATCCTCAATTTGACCCAGGCTAGACCCAAGCAAGGGCTAACTCCAATCAAGGAAATTGTCGCGACTACCTATCAAGATATCCAAGATCGTCATGATAAACTAATTCCGCCTGGATTGACCAGTGATTTTAGCGATCTAGATGGGATGACAGGAGGATTTCAGCGATCGGATCTCATCATCATTGCAGGTCGTCCGTCAATGGGCAAATGTCTGGCATATGACTCTGAAATCGTGCTGGCGGATGGTTCAATTAAAACTATTCAAGAACTATATCATCAGCAACAAGCAGAAATTTTAACTCTTAATAATAACTGGCAATTTAGTCTGACTAAACCATCTGCATATATCGATGATGGGGTTAAGCCAGTATTTAAAGTTACGACGAGATTGGGCAGATCGATCGAAACCACGATTACTCATCCTTATTTGACATTAGATGGCTGGCAACAATTATCAGCATTACAAGTAGGAGATAAGATAGCTAACCCTAGAACAATCCCTATATTTGGGAAAGAATTAATTCGAGCGTGTGAAGTTAAACTGTTAGGGTATCTGATTGGGGATGGCTGTTTGACTCAGAATAGAGTTAGTTTTACTAATGTCAATCCACTGATCCAATCAGACTTTACGGCTGCTGCTCTAGACTTCGGTAATCTTAAAGTTCGGGTCGAAACGTCAAATGGAACTCGTGCGACAAGTTTATTTATTACAGCTAATTTAGAGCAATCTCATATTAATCGACAACGATTTGGAGTAAAACTCAAACAGCTTTTGGAAATTAAGGGCAAAATTTCAGATAAACAAATTGCTCAAGAGATTGGAGTTAGTCCATCTTTACTTTGTCAATGGCAAAAAGGGATATGTGCTCCCACGCCAGAAATGTTAGATCGATTATGTGAACGGCTGAAAATCAATCTCAATCAATTAGTAGAACCAGATCTGGACATTAATTCTGATAATAGTTTATTGTGCTGGCTCAGATCGATTGGTTTAGCAGAGCAGACAGCGCATCATAAGTTTGTACCAGATTTTATATTCACACTTCAAAAGCCGTTAGTAGCATTATTTGTTAATCGCTTATTTGCTACAGATGGTTGGGCTTCAGTACTCGCCAGCGGACAAGCACAGTTAGGATTTGCATCTGTCAGTGAGAAATTAGCACGCCACGTTCAACATCTATTACTAAGATTTGGGATCATAAGTCAACTCCGGTATAGATCCGTCAAGTATAAACAAGAGCGTCGTGATGCTTGGCAACTAGATCTTACTGATGCTCGCTCGATTTCTACATTTATTACAGAAATTGGAATATTTGGAAAAGAAACGGCAGTGGAAAAAGTTCGAGAAGTATTATTAACTAAAAAATATCAAACTAATCGAGATTTAATTCCGATGTCGGTTTGGTCGGATATTAATCTTGCCAGAGGTAGTGAAAGTTGGCAATCAGTGGCTACCCGTGCAGGTATTGTAGGTGCATCAAATATTCATGTTGGTAAAAGAGCACCAACAAGAGATAGATTGTTGCAACTAGCAACTGCTGTTAACAATCCAGACCTCAAATCTTCAGCAACCAGTCAAGTATACTGGGATGAGATTGTCTCGATCGAATATACTGGCGACAAGCAAGTTTACGATCTGACGATTCCTGATACTCACAACTTTGTGGCAAATGATATCTGCGTTCATAATACTGCGATTAGTTTGAATATTGCCTACAATATGGCGAAACTGCATAACTTGCCAGTATTGGTATTTAGCTTGGAAATGTCCAAGGATCAATTGGTACAAAGATTGATTGCTAGTGAGGCGGGTGTAGATAGTAATCGACTCAGAGCAGGACGAATTAGTCCTAATGAATGGGATTCGGTATATAAAGCCGTAGACAGGATTTCTGAGCTACCAATCTTCATCGATGACAATGCCAGCATGATGCTGATGGAGATGCGAAGTCAGGCGCGTAAATTGCAAGCCGAGCATGGTGGTACATTGGGATTGATCATGATCGATTACCTGCAATTAATGGAAGGTAGTAGTGATAATCGCGTTCAAGAAATCTCGAAAATTACTCGTGGATTGAAAGGATTGGCACGGGAATTGCAGGTACCATTGATTGCATTATCGCAATTAAGTCGAGGCGTAGAAGCGAGAAATAATAAGCGTCCAATGATGTCAGATTTGAGAGAATCAGGTTCGATCGAACAAGATGCGGATTTGATTATGATGCTGTATCGAGATGCTTATTATAATCCAGATACACCCGATCGAGATATTACGGAATTAATTATCACTAAACATCGAAACGGCCCAACTGGAGTAGTAAAATTAGTTTTCGATCCGGCTTTGACTAAGTTCAAAAATTTGGCGCGCCCGATGAATTAGGCTAATATTCAAGAGCTAAGTATCTAAAATTATCATCAACACTATCATTTTTTAAGCTTATGGGAGTTACATTAAATTATCAAGCGATTCCTCCCCGGAGCAGTTTTTATTTGCGTCTTCAAAACGATCGAGATTTTAGAGTTTTAGCAAACTCTCTTTCTTGCTCTGGTAATCTTTTCAACTTATTTGAGCACGATCCTGAAGAATTTAATGAATACATGAGAGAGGCGATCTCATGTAATCGTGACATGTTGTGTAGAACCAATTTAGAAAAATCTATGCTAATTGGAGATTTTAGAGAATCAGTGAGAATTATCTGTCGAGATTATCCTAAGATTGTTCGTGCCGACGCATCGCTAGACAAATCATTTGAAGAAATTAGCGACAAGCTAATAGAGGAACTCTTAAAAAGAAAATTCGATAACGTTGATGATATCGTTGCTAACCTTTTATATGGAGATATAGAGCTTGGTAAAATTATAGTGCCAGCGGAAGAACTATATGGATTTGCCTCGACATCTCGCGAGGCAGTGAAAAAAGGAGCTAACATCCTACGACAGATTGAGCCAGAAGCATTATTCTCTGAAGAAGAAGAATGGCGATACTTAGAGGATTTTAGAGAATGGAAAGAATTCTACATATTGGCTGACGATCTAGGTGCAGAAATAGTAATAGATCTTATTTAATTTATGTAAAAGATCGAACAGCGATCAAATTATTAACTATTCACGATAGAAGTCTTGATTAGGGTAGTAGATTCTGTGGCTGTAGGGGCGGAAATAGTAGTAGCAATATGAGTTTTGACGGGGTTGAGGTGTATATTTGCCCCATTTGGGAACAAACTAGCTGAAAATTGACTCGTCGATCGAAGGCTGATAGAAATTGCGATTGTGTTGATCGAGTGTCAATATCGGGCACAATATCAATGTGAGGCTGTTGCGATGTCGATCGAGCCTGAATATGTGATAGCCTACATTCCTAGTCTAATTATCGATCCTACCCCCATTTTAACTAGAGGTCGAGCCGCGAGTGAAAGCCAAGCCGAAAGATAAATCAATCGAATCCGAATCCGAATCCGAGTCTAAACCCAAGTCTAAGGCTAAAGAAACGCAAGTAGCCAATAAACCATCCCGCAGTTCCCGCGATTGGCTGCATTTGTTTCTAAAAACTGGTGGCGCGATCGGAATCGGTTTATGCTTGTTGGGAATAATTGGGGTGGGAGTAGCTCAATGGTGGGCAAAAAACAATCTCGCACCGATTGTAGCTCAAGAATTAACTAAGACAATCAAAAGACCGATTAGTTTAGGTGAGATTGAGAATATTTGGTTCGATGAGGTGCATTTGACAAATGTAAGTATTCCTGCAAATGGTCAGGATCTAAATCGACTGGCTGTTAAAGATATTATTGTTAGATTCGATCCGCTTAAATTAGCATTTGATCGCACGTTAAAGTTAGATATTAGAGTGGTTGCGCCAAGTATTTATCTAGCGCAAAATGTCAAAGGTAATTGGATCGATCTTCCCGCTCAAGAAAAGACTCCGCCGAGTCCAATTAAGGTGGAAGTTGGTACGGTTAATATTGAGAATGCTCAGGTTATAGTGGCTCCGTTTAGCAAAAATCCGCAGCCAGTGACGATTAGTAAAATCAATCTTCAAGCGGAGGTGGATGAGAGTCAGCAACGAGCTACGTTTAATAGTGGGGCGCAGTTTGAGCAGCAGGGGCAGGTACAGATTCAGGGCAATACTTTAATTGCTAATGGCAAAACTGAGCTGGTAGTTAAAGGGCAAAAACTCGATGCAGCCGCCGCAACACGGGTTGTGAAAATACCTGAAGTTACGATCGTGCGGGGTACTGTCGATGGCGATCTTAATTTGGCGATCGAACCCCAAAAATCTCTAAAAATTAGTAGTAAGCTATTGGTACGTGATGGCAAATTGGCGATCAATTATGTACCGCGTAATTTAGACCAGATTAATGGGTGGATTGAGGTTTCAGAACGAGCGGTTAAGTTCAATGATGTCAGTACTAAATACGATCGCGTGGCGGGAGTAGTTAGCGGCGACCTCAATTATTATACTGGCTATCAGCTCAAGGCTAAACTGGCACCGATTACTCTGCCCGATATTATCAAAAGTATCGATGTTCAGTCACCATTTCCGTTGGCTGGTACGGCAATTGGTACGTTGCAATTAGGTGGGAAATTAGATCGCCCAGTTCTGACGGGGAAGTTTAATAATAACCAGGTAAATAGAGTAGATCTGGTGGATATCGATCGAATCAATGGTAATTTTAAATTTGCTAATAATAAAATTAGTTTAAATGCTACCGCCCAACCTAAATTAGGCGGCAATATTTCCGCCCAAGGTGAAATTCAGCTTTTAAAAACCCCCCAGACACGGTTTCAGGTGCAGGGTAGTCAACTGCCAGGAGATACTCTGACGCGGCTGTATGGTGCGAGATTGCCCGCTCAGGTACAAATAGGTGCTGCAACGGTGCAGGGGACGATTGGCGGGGCTGGTACCGACATCTATACCAATCTGCGGGTGGATGCACCTGAGGGGACTTATCCAGCTACGGCAGATCTTCAGGTTACACCTCAGGGGAACACGATCGTGCGAGGTGCGACGGTAGCGGCAGCAGGGGGTAAGGTTCTTGCGACGGGGGAAGTAACGCGGACTAATTGGCGACTCAATTTTCAACCGCAGAATCTGGATACGCAGAAATTAGCCAAGATTGGAAAGTTTAGTTTACCGAGTAATTATGGTGGGAAATTAGGTGGGAATATTCAAGCAGCGGGATTAAATAGCGATAGCGATATCGATCGAATCCAAGCTACTGGGCGATTGAATTTACAGATAGCAGCGGGGCAAATTGTTGTGAATCGAGTGAAGATCGATCGAGGTAATTGGCAAGCTAATATTAGTAGTAATGCTCTAAATCTTCAGCAGTTAGATACTAATGAATCTGTGCAGGGCGAGAGTCAGTTGCCAGCCGGAAGTGTGAGCGGGAATTTTGATCTCAGCGGTACTAATCTCCAGCAATTCGATCCGAATCAAATTATCGCTAAAGGCAGTGGGAAGGTAGAGCTAAGAGCTGGTGAAATTCAGTCGAATAATCTTACGATTACCAATGGTGATTGGCAGGGGTTATTTACAACTACAGATCTAAAATTAGCTGAATTCAATCCTCGCATCAATGGCAGCCTAACTGGAGCTTTTAATCTCGCAGGTAACATCGAAAAGTTAAAGCCGGAGTCGATTAGAGGTGTAGGTCAAGGGATCTTAAATTTACCTCAAGGTAAAATCATTGGTAATAACTTAAAGATCGATCGAGGTAAATGGCAAGGTAATCTTCAGTCTGCATCGTTAATTCTGGGTGGGTTGGTTCCTGAAATTCCGATTAAGCTCAGAACTGCCAAGCTTGATGGCAATATCGATATTGCTGGAGATCTTCAACGCTTTAAACCTGAAGATCTGAGCATTAAAGGCAATGGTAAATTAAGTATTGCTGGCGGCTCAATTGCTGCTAGGGAATTAGAATTCAAATCAGGAAAATGGCGCGGTAATTTTGGAATCGATCGGTTAAAGTTAGGTAGCGTTAGTGACGAGCTACCTGAAGACTTTGAAGCTGCCCAATTAACTGGAAATTTCAGAGCTGTGGGAGAGCTAGCGAAATTTAGTCTGGATCGATTACAGGTATTTGGCTCAGGTGATTTAAGCCTTGCTGGTGCCAAGGTTCGCGCTACAGGCTTTAAGTTAGATGAGAGTAATTGGTCGAGCAATCTAGCAATAACTGGTGTTCAGTTGGGTAATTTCAATCGACAACTACCACCACAACTTCAAGCTAGTAAACTTAGTGGTAAGTTTAATCTGGCTGGAAATATTAATAAACTAACACCAGCAGCAATTCAAGCAAGTGGTAATGCCAGATTAAACCTCGTCAATGGCGGTGAAATTGAAGCTGATAATCTCAGTATTGCCAATGGAATCTGGCAAAGTAATTTAGATGTTAGAGGTTTACAATTAGGCGCGGTTAATCAACAGCTACCGAAAGCAATTCAAACTGGATTATTGTTTGGCAAATTTCGGACTGCTGGCGACTTAAAATCCCCGGAGTTGGAACAAATTCAAGCTAATGGTAATGGTCAAATCAGAAATGTACTGGGGGGAAATATTCAGGTCGATCGACTAAAGATCGATCGCGGGCAATGGCAGAGCAATGTAATTGCTGACAGGTTAAACATTGGCGATTTAGCTAAGTTTGCACCTGGAAATATTAGTAATGCTGGCAAGCTGGCTGGATCGCTCAGTGCGAACTGGCAAATCGGTGGCAATCTTCAGACTAATAGTCTGGCAAATTTTGAAGTATTAGGTCAAACAAAACTTACCAATCTCCAAGTCGGACAACTTAAATTCGATCCCAATCTAGTCGGAAATATTCGGGCAAATCCAGGGCAGGGTGTAGATATTACTTTCGCTGGTAAAAACGACAAGTTAGCACTATCACTCGATCGCAATTTACAGCCCCAAAGCTTTGCAGTTCAACAGCAGGGCATCATTGCTACTGGAAATGTTGATAACAAAGTTTTGGGAATTAACGTCGAACAATTACCAGTGACATTGCTCCAACCGTGGATTCCTAAAAGTATCGGGATTCAACCATATCGATTTGATGGAATCGCTAAAGGGAAAGTAGCAGTCAATCTGACTAATTATCAAGTATCAGGTAATCAAATTGAAATCGCCAATCCAATTTTCGGTGCCTTTCAGGGCGATCGACTCCTGGCTAATTTCCGCTATGCTAATGGACGACTAAATCTCGACAATACAACAATTCAACGGGGTGAACATACCTACAATATCGATGCAAATATCGACACTACCACCAGTACCCCCACCTTTCAAACCAAACTTCAAGTCCCCAAAGGCAGCATCGCAGACATTCGCAACCTGCTCCAAATTTTCAGCTTCAATGATTTATTTATCCCCTTCAACCAACGCAAATATGGCACCGCTGCTGATTTAGCCAAAACTGCCAAAATTGCCAATCGCCCCCAACCTCTCTATAACGAACTTCGCCGCCTATCTGAACTCCAACGGTGGCTCAAGCGCGAAACAGATCGCCAGCAAGCAAATACCTTCATCCCCGATATTGGCAGCCTCCAAGGCGAATTTAACGGGGAAATATCGATCGCCAATAGTCTCAAAACTGGACTGAATACCAGCTTCAAAATCGACGGTACCAACTGGCAACTCCCACGATCACAGCAGGAAAGTCCCTATCAGATCGATCGACTTCAAGCCACTGGTAACTGGAACAATGGTAAACTCCGGCTAGAACCACTCAACCTAACGATTCAAAATAGCCAAATTGACATTGCAGGAGATTTTGGGGTCAATAGTCAGAATGCCAAACTAAACATCAAAAATGTCCCCAGTGAGTGGTTGACGAGCTTTGTAGCCCTACCTGTAGATATCCAAGGTGGCATCAACCTCGCTGCTCAAATTAGTGGAAATCTAGCCAATCCTCACGCTAGCGGCGACATCTCGCTCACCAACGGACAGTTAAATAATACCAAACTCCAGGATCCCAAAGCTAGTTTCAATTACTGGGATGGACGACTAACTTTTAATGGCGACAGTACTTTTAGCAATAGCCCGATTATCTCTCAATCAGATCGAATTAAAATTACTGGGAGCATCCCCTACCAACTACCTTTTAGCTTAAAATCGCCAGCAAGTCGAGATATTAATATCGATCTGACACTCGACAATCAAGGATTGAAAATTCTCGATGTCTTGAGTAAACAACAACTTTATTGGCTCGATGGACAGGGTAAAATCGCCCTGAATATCGATGGCAAAATGAAGAAATCTGGTGGAATTGAAAGCCTGAATGCCAAAGGTACCGCAACGATTAGTAAAGGTAGAATTAAAAGCGTCGCCATTGCCGAACCATTCACTGATATCAATGGCGAAATTGTCTTTGACTTCGATCGAATCGATGTCCAAAAATTAACTGGAAAATTAGCGAAAGGACAAGTCAATATTACCGGAATTATCCCAATCTCTGACTCATTTGCGATCTCCCCCAGTCAACAGCTTCAGGTTCAAATGAATGGGATTCCCGTCAATATTCAAGACAAATATAATGGTGATGTCAACGGTAACGTCACAGTCATCGGTACCGCCCTCAACCCGATTCTGACTGGCGCAATTAAACTTAGTAATGGACAAGTTCTACTCCCAGACACCTCAAATTCCCCTACTGGGAGCAATACTTCAACCGCAACTGCTGAAGTCCCCAACTCCAACTCCATCCAGCTCCGCAACCTCCAAATCACCCTCGGCGATAACCTCCAAATTACCCGTGCGCCGATTCTGAGTTTCCTCGCCACAGGTAAAATCGACGTTGATGGGACAATTGACAAACCCCGCCCGTTTGGACAAGTCCAGCTCCAAAAAGGCTCCGTCAATCTATTTACCACCCAGTTCCGCCTCGCTAGCGGTACTCAAACCGCCGATTTCTTCCCCACCCTGGGGGCTGAACCCGTCCTCAACCTCAAACTCTTTGCCAAAACCCTCTCCAGTACCGCCAATCTGCTCTCCCAACGCAACTCCGTCGCCCGTACCGCCAAAAATGGCGAAATCAATCAACCTGCTGACTTCTACACCACCAGCCTCGGCTCAGTCCAAACCGTCCAAGTTGAAGCCCGCATCGCGGGACTCGCCAGCCAGCTCACCGAAAGACTCGAACTCACCAGCACCCCAGCCCTCACCCAACCAGAAATCGTCCTGCTGTTGGGTGGGGCGATCGTCGAACAGCTCAGTACAGGTGATAATATCGGACTGGGGGTAGTCAGTGTCGCTGGTTCTAGCTTGCTCAATAATGTCCAAGATCGACTGAGCGACTTGCTCAATCTCAGTGACTTCCGCCTGTTTCCAACGATTATTAAAGACTCAAAAACTAGCAGTACTTCTACTTTAGGTGTCGCCGCAGAAATCGGTACCGAAATCAGTCCCAAACTATCTACTTCGGTGTTTAAAATCCTCACCAATAGTGAGTCGCCATACTATAGTCTCCGCTATCGCCTCAACGATCAACTTTTACTGAGAGGTTCTACCAATCTGTTTGGTGAAAATCGGGCAATTCTTGAATTCGATCAAAGATTTTAAGTTATGATATTTATTTTCTAATAGTATTTCCAGGCATCCACAAAGCTTTCTGATTGGCGATCCACTTTTGGCGTTTTCTATTTGCAGCTAATTGTTGGAGATGTTGCAAATTCTGGAGTTTTTGGGCGAGTTTATTAACATCAATCTTTTGATTGCCATATCGCCATCCGGTATATAGTTGAGAAATTTCTTCGACTATTTTGGCGATTTGAGGATGTTCGGTATTTTTGATACTGCGAGCATATTCTAGTTGAGTTTGGGCAGGAACTTTAGAGTTGCCAGTTTTGCTTAGGCTGGCAATCATCGATCGATAGATCCGTTCGATCGGTGGCAGGGTTTCTAGTTGTTTTTGAGTCTGTTTCTGATACCAGAAATACCAGAATACACCGCCAATAATTGCGATAATAGCTACGACTATTTTGAGGATAGTCAGATCGAAATCTTTGGGAATTTCGGGTGGCTGATTTGGTTGATTTGGTGGGGATGAGTTGTTAATTGAATTATTGAACGGCTTGCCGTCTGTCTTGTCGCGTTCTACGCCGGAGGGAAGACGCGCCGCTGCGTCAGCAATAGATCGATCCCGATTTGGTTGAGAATTGGGAGTCTTTGGATTTGGCTGCGGTGTGGGGGTAGTTGAAGGTGGTGGTGTGGTGCCAAGCTGCTGCTGGGCTTGCGATTGAAGTCGTTGGCGGAGCCTCTCCTGAAGAGAATCGATCTGTTCTGGTGTGAGATTGACAACGGGGCGATCTGGAGTGGAGTCCAGATTTACCCAGCCCCAGTTGGGCGAGTACATCTCTGTTTGGCTAGAAGACTTGGTTTCGGGGCGGGGGTAGAGTTTTGTCTGGGGATCGATTTGGGCTGGCTGCTCGCCTGTTTTGAGACGAGCAGGGATGCCGATCGATCGCAGCATGGAGGTGTAAACTACGGGTAGATCTTGCTTGCTTCCGACTAGTTTACAGGTTGCGGTATCGTCAGGACATCGATCGATTAGTGCCTGGATTGATTTAGGATCTAAACTAGCTGGAGCGGTGGTTGTGGGCGCATCCTGATGGTGCTGCTTCAGATATTCGGCAATGTAGGTGGATCGATCGAAATCAGAGTTCAGCGGCTGCGGTGAGGTGGCTAAAACTTGCTGCGTAAATAGTTTCAGTGAATCTATCAATTCGGGTGGGAGTTGGAGATTGTCTTGCTTGATTGCGTCGGGATAGTTATTATTATTCGGCTGTCCAAATACTGTGCGCGCTAATTCTTGTTGATTTATTGGCGGTGGATTATTACTATTGGTTGAAGCTGGTGATGGTGGATTTTGCGGTGGTTGGCGATATTGTTGGGCGAGGGTTTTGATATTGTCAACCCCAGGTGGTTTGAAGGAAAGATCTGGCAGCCGAAAATTGGGGAGGAAGATCGCTAAAATGATCCCAAACCCGATCGAGATCGCGGCTAGCTGAATTAAATGTTGCCACGGTAAGTGTTGGTATGATAACTGCCCCTGGGGTGGTAAAGATTGAATACCAATTGGTTGCAGTGCTAATCTCGATCGATAGTCGAGCATCATCGTTGGCATCGCGATCGCCACAAATCCGCACAGTAAAATTAAGAAGCCAATATTCTGACTTATTCCAGCCGCAACACCAATTAAAATCGCACTTGTCAGCAAACAATAACCAAGTGCTCTGCGGCTATAGAGATGAAAACTCAAGCCCATTTGGATCGAGATGGCGATCGCGCCGAGTGTCAATTCGATCGCTACTGCTACTCTAGTTGCTGGTGCAAATAAATCGACGGCGATTGGAATTTGTTTGAATAAAATCGGCACAAAAATACCAAATAGCAGCCCTAAACTCACTACCGAGACTAAGGTATTCAACCAGTGTCTGACGTAATGACGGCGGATCCAACTCCAGATAGCACCAGTAGTGATAAAGGGAATTCCCGCCCAGCTAAAATGAGTTCCCGCCGCAAAATCTACAGCAATAATCCCCACTATAAACATCCCCACTGCCAAGCTCCGAAATAGCAGCGATTCTTCGATTTTGGAGGGAACGGGTGTAAAATTTGCTAAGACTTCCGCAGATCGATCGACTACTGGCATCGGTGCCGTAGTTGGAATGTAGTCAATCTTTACCTGAGGCAACCGCTCTGGCATCTTCTTGATTTCTGCTTCATCGACGGGTTTAATCACGGGATCTCCAGACATTGGTGCCCGTGGATAATCAAGTGTAAATGCTTCCCGCCGCGAACTGGGCAGATCGTTGGAAAACGATCTTAAAAAAGCAGTCAGCCAATAAATTGCGCCGATTGTAACAACAGTAAATAGAAGTGTGCCCATGATTTTGCCGATCTTAATGCTGAACTAAATCGACTCAATCTAGTGTATTGGCGGGTTCATGCAATCTAATGTCGTCTAAGGTGATTTCCCAGAATGAATATACCCTAGGTTATGGTTGTGCCTACGGCAGGCTAACGCCAACGACTTCGCTCAACCACCGATGGTTGAGCGAAGTCGTTGGCGAAGCCTCTCCGCAAGGAGAAAACCATAACCCTTCTAAAATTGGGTATATTATTTATCGGGAATCACCTAACACCATCATCTTCCAACAAAACTCGCCCTTCCCCACCAGAAGATCTCAAATGAGTTCTATGCTAGTATGCCCAAATTTAACGATCGAGTCAGCAATAAAGTCCATTTTTGGGGGAATTAAGATTTACGACGCAGAATAGAAGCTACTCTACCAGAACCGATTAACAACTGAGATGGCACAGGTACCAAAAAGATACTTAATTCAGCCAAAAGTTGAAGATCTTTAGCAATAGTGATAGTAAAGCTATTGCAACTGGGTATCTTATTAATAGTAATTATTGCTATTAAAAGATTGAGATATCAATCGCAGACAAAAATATTATGCCAAGCGAAATAGTTAAATTTGGTAATGCCAAAAGTTTTGAGGTAGTCAAAAATCCTTTTTCTGCCACAGTCGCAGATTTCGACAGCGATGGCAACGCTGATTTGGCGGTGGGCAACTACGATACTGCCAATGTCTCTGTCTTGCTCGGAAATGGACAGGGCAACTTCAGTACTGCCAAGAATTTTACAGTCGGCGCGGAGCCTTTTACGATCGTCACCGCAGATTTCAATGGCGATGGTAAGGCTGACTTGGTGACTTCCGGCTACAAAGATGGGCAAATCTCCCTCCTACTCGGCAAGGGCGATGGTAGCTTTGACACTGCAAAGGATTTTCCAGTTGGAGCAAGATTGATTGACGTTACTGTTGCGGATCTCAATGGTGATGGCAAAGCAGATCTAGCGATTGCTGACAGTGACAATCTCGCACTACTATTCGGCGATGGTAACGGTGGCTTTGGTGCTGTAAAGAAACTTGCTGTCGGCACTGCACCGATTTCGATCTCAGTCGGAGATGCAAACGGTGATGGTAAATCTGACTTGATTGCCGCCAACGCTGGTAGCAGTATTTTGTCTGTGCTATTCGGTGATGGCAGAGGTAACTTTGGTGCTGTCAACAATGTGGCTGCTGGGGCTGAGTCTGCTATTGCCGTAGTTGGTGATTTCAATCGGGATGGGATTCCTGACTTATTGTCAGACAACTATGTAGTCAATCAAGTAGCCGTCTTATTGGGAACTGGTAATGGCAAATTTGGTGCCCCTACCAGCTTCACCGTCGGTAACAAGCCTTTTTCACTCACACTCAAGGACTTCAACGGTGACGGAATTGTGGATGTGTCTACCGCCAACAATTTGGGGGATAGCATTTCCGTGCTGCTCGGCAATGGCACTGGTGGCTTTGCCCCTGTCAAAAATTTTGCAGTTGGCAATAATCCTGGTTTTGCAACAGTCGGCGACTTTAATAATGATGGACGCTTTGACTTAGTTTCCGCTAACCGTGGTAGCGCGGACGCATCGGTTTTGTTAAACGAGACAATTTTTGATCCAACAACTACAGCTCCACCAGTGGTGATCGCACCACCTCCAGTAGTTACCGATCCTCCTATAATTGCACCACCAGTAGTTATCGATCCGCCACTACTAGTTACTCCTCCAGTGGTGATTAGATCTCCAGAGATTTCCGGTGAAAATATCGGTGTTCCAGCACCTCCAGCAAATTCTGGTGGAAATATCGGTGTCTCAAATTCTGGGAGTGGCGCAATCGGTACGAAGTCTCAAACGGCTCCAGAAGGGCGCACGATCGATCTTACTGACTTTAGTGGCAAAACACTCAAAGCTGATCTTAAAACCCAAGGTAGTGCCGCCTACACCAATAATATCGGATTTTATCTGGTTGAAAACTCGACTGGTTCAATCAGACTTGCTGATGGGAGCCTGATTCAGCCAGGTGATGCCAACTATGCCGCCGAAGCAGTCAGAGGCGCGATCCTTAACTCACTTCGGGCGGGTAAAATCGATAGTAAAGCAAACCTCGATATCACTGGTGGTAAAATTTATGCCCCAGTAGTCGTTGCCCAAGGCTCGTTAGAAGATTTTATCGCTAAAAATTCCAATAATAGTGGTGGTGCTGATAGTATTCACGCCTACTTCAACTTTATTGGTGCCAACCCTGACAAAATCGACCATTTCCGCCTCAATGGAAACAATACCTTCGCTGTCGAAGATCAGTTCGGTGGTGGAGACAGAGATTTCAACGATTTAGTCGTGAATATAAACGTTAAAGCGACCTAAAATCCTCTCCAAAACAGCGACGGGGTGGGTAGATCTCCGCGATAACTACAATCCCCCAAACCATTCATAGCCCAAATCTTCCCAATAACCCCGCTTGGGTAACAACTCACTAGTCACAACTACTTCTGTCACCCATTTACTCTGTTTATAGCCCAACTTAATTGGTGCCGCCAACCGCAACGGGGCACCATTTTCTGCGGGTAAATCTTGCCCATTCATTTGATAAGCAAGCAAAGTTTGGGGATGCACTGACGATGCCAGATCCCAACTTTCATAATAACCATCTGCTGATTTAAAATAGACATATTTAGCAGTTGGTAATGGTTGAGCAAGTACTAATAAATCCCGCAATCTCACACCACCCCACTGGACAATTGCCGCCCAACCTTCGACGCATACTTGGCGAATCACCATCGAAGTTAGGGGCATTTGGTGAATATCTTTCATGTTTAAATTAATCGGGTTAGTTACTTCACCCGATATTTTTAGTTGGAAATTTGCGAGATCGATCGATGGTACACCTCGATAACTATTTACAATCAATTTATCAGGCTCGATCGCACTAATCGGAAAATCTGGTGTCGGTTGGGGTGATAATAATAGTGCCTGTAACCACTCATTTGCAGGCATCGAAATCCTACCGACGGGATCGTACAGCAGCGTTCCGGCAACATTTACCATCAATCCCGCACCTGCCCACTGCAAGATTTGACGGCGAGAAATTTTGTTGGATTCTTCTAGCATGGAATTGGTGGATGGTGAATGGTGAATAGTGTAATAAATTATTAGATGCAGTAGGGTGGGCACTGCCCACCAGCTAATATCTACGACCAGGAATATTGATTATGTCTCACTATTTTTCAACTTTAAAAATGCCGTGGCAATCTTACCATCACCAACGCTCAACGCCAAACTAGAATGCAAAAAAGTAAATAACAATACCAACGGCACAGTCATAAAATGAGCAGTGCGTAATGCTTGCCAATCGCCAAATAAACTCGCTAACCAATAAAATTGCACAGGCTGATACATCGATAAACCACTAGCGATCGCCAGTACTAGAATCGGGATAATACTGGTATAAACAATCCGATGCCAAGCATAATTTCGGCGTTTTGGATTGGTACTCGCTTGCACAGCTTTGAGATCTCCAGTTGCTACAAATCGATCTTTCCAGCGTTTTGTCCAGAAGATATAAATCCCATAAGCGAGTAAATTTAAGCCATACACCCACATCATCGCAAAGTGCCAATTTCGCCCCCCAGCCAGCCAGCCGCCGAGAGTTACCACCCACGGAATATGAATGCCTTCCCGTCCACCAAAGACTGGATTGGCATTATAAATCTGCAATCCACTGGTAATCATCCCAAATAGACTAATCAAATTCACCCAGTGAAATATTTTAACGATCGAAGGTTGTCCAAGCGGTGATTTTTTAGCGATCGTTGACATATTGATTTGACTACTAGCCTTAATCCTACTCTCCAATTATCCCTATAAATCACAGAGGATTGCTATGGAACCTATTTGAGATCTCTCAGGGACGCTAGTGAAGGAGGGTAGGTTTTGTTTAAGATCGGACAGTGGCATCGACAATTGCTAGCATGAACCTACCCCTACAGATCCATTGCCAAAAAAATCAAATGTCCAAGCAAATGTGGTACGCCGTCGAGTTTAGTAGCGCGATTCTCACCAGCCCCAAACAGCTTAAAATCCTTGGCAAGGAATTAGTACTGTATCGCACCAGCGATGGTCAAATTCACGCGATGAACAACGCCTGTATCCATCGTGGTGCTGCACTTGCTCAGGGTAAGATCGCCCAAGACTGCATCGTTTGCCCCTACCACGGTTGGCACTACCAGCCTGATGGTGCTTGTGTCAAAGTTCCCTCCCAGTCAGCCACCATTGTCATCCCCAAGGCGGCGAAAATGACCACCTACCCAGTCCAGGATAAATATGGCTGGGTGTGGTTGTATTTGGGTGATGGAACGCCTGGAGAGCTGCCTGATATCCCCAATTTCCCTACGGCAACTTCCGGTAAGCTCCGCGCGATTCAGGGCGAATTTAATTGGAATGCCAACTACGAACGAGTCCTCGAAAATGGACTAGATTTTGCTCATGCACCATTTGTCCATTCGGGATCCTTTGGCAATCCCGATCTCCCAGAAATTTCCACCCTCACTATCGAAAATTATCCTGGCGGTGCGAGTGCCACCGTCGATCTCGCAGCCACTCCACCCAAAGGACTATGGAAGTTTTTAGTAAAAGGTGAACGTGCTCCAATCAAAACTCGCACCGGATTTTTCTTGCCAAACCTGACATTTTTAGAAGTTTATTTACCTTTTGGACAGTTAACAATTTGGACGGCACATGTACCAGTAGATCTTCAGATTACTGTCAGTAAATGGATGAACTTTCGTAACTTTTTCACAGGCAAATGGGCAGATGGCGATACTCACAAGCGCACAATCAAGATCTTTGAACAAGACAAACCAATCGTCGAATCCCAACGCCCACAGCTCATTCCCACCGACCTCAACACTGAGGTATCAGTAGCCGCCGATACTCTTCAGGTTCAGTACCGCAAACTTCGTCAGTAAAATACTTAATAAAAAGTCGGAACATTTTGTGAGTTAGATCCATCAGCAATTATGTGGTAATTCTAAAGAATTTAGATATTGGTGATGTAAGTTACAGTTATGTTATTTTGTCATGCCATAATGAAACTATCGAAGAAAAAGGTAAGTAAAAAGCTTATGTAAACGAAGGAGAGGTTAGAGTTATGATGGAAAAAGTTATTTTAGCGATCGCGATCTCATTTTCACTGTACTTGAGCATCGAAGTGAAACCAGCACCACGATTTGTGGGCATGGAGATCGATGCCCAACTGGATACGCTCAAACAACCTCGGACACCAATATTCCTAATGTTGTAAGCTGAGGGCGTTCGGATTGACAGCGTGTGTATCGACAGGCGATCTGATTCTGTTAGAGTTAGGATACATATAATATCCTTAATCAACGTGTCATATATTCGCTCTTGTCTCCGCCAAATATTGTTATTGTCGCTGATTGTGGGGATGTCCCTGGGGAACTTTGCGCTTCCTGCCAGAGCCACCGCTGTGTATGAAATTCCGTCTGTCTCCGCAGGTGTACCAACCTGGCTCGTCGATAAAGCCGAAATACTGAGTCCAGCTACCGAAGGTCAAGTTAAAGGCGTACTGGAACAGCTTGCCAAGGAGAGTGGCAAAGAAGTTCGGTTCCTCACCATCCATCGCCTTGACTATGGCGACACGATCCAAATTTTCACCGATAAAGTATTCAAGAAATGGTTTCCCACGCCAGAAGATCAAGCCAATCAAACGCTGATTGTCCTGGATAATGTCACAAATACAATCGGAATCCAAACTGGAACCGCAGTCAAAGAGCTACTGACTGACGCAATCGCTACCAGTATCCTCACCGAAACAATGGCGATCCCATTGCAAAATGGCAACAAATATAATCAAGCTTTTGGGGATGGTGCCGATCGACTAATGGCAGTATTATCAGGAAAAGCAGATCCTGGGCCACCAAAAGTTATCATCATTCCAGAAGCTGGCAGAACCTATCTCAAAGCTGAAGAAACCGATGCCAACCGCACGAATTTTCTAATTATTGTAATTGGACTGTTGATTGCGGCAACAGTGATTCCAATGGCAACTTGGTGGTGGTATCAGAATCAAGATTAGTGGTTTAGTGGTTTAGTTGTTAGTGGTTTAGCTTGTATAGAAATCTGGCTGGTGGGCACCGCCCACCATAGTCTACACAACCCAAACTACAACATTTCCATCGCTAAACCACTAAACCACTAAACTACTAACAACTAGTTCACTAGTCCTGAATATATTCCGCGCCTGACAATAAGGCGATTTCGGCGCGGGTAAATTCTCGTCCTAAATAAGCAGCATGATCCAACATACTGAGTAGACAAGGCTGCGATTCTTCAAGCACCTTTACACACAATTCCTTCGCAGTTCTGCCCGTAAATAAAGTAGTGCTGGTGCGGGGGACACTGCCTTTGGCGCAGATCACCTTGCCAGTTTCAGGATCGACTGCCAACCCGCGATCGTCGATGACATTAGTATAATGTTTGGCACAGATTAATCCAGCTTCCCGATCGATATAAATAATAAAGTACCCTTCAGGATCGAGATCGATATGTCGATTGGACAGCTTCCGATCGATCTCTGTTAAATTATCAGTTAATAAAGTCATAGCATTAACATAAAAGTAATCATATTTAGATCCAGGTTAACCGATCTATCCCAATTTGGATAGATTTTAGGATGAATACTAATTTTTTTTAGCCTTCAATTTTCAACTCTGACATGACTTTCATTGGTAAATCTTGATTGATTGAAACAATTGCCTCTAGTTGCAACTCATTTGATTCGATAAAATGATCGCGCAAAATCTGGCTAAATCGGGGATGATAAAACCGATGTAGACTATAATTCGCAGTCGCCGGAAAACCCCGCCGCTTCTTGTGTCTACCGCCCGCTCCAGGATCGAAAGTCTGGATGCCGTTTTGGATTGCCCACTCGATCGGTGTATAGTAGCAAGCATCAAAGTGGAGACAGTCTATATCCTCACTACTGCCCCAATACCGACCATACAATCGATCGCCTTTAGTAATACAAAAAGACATTCCCATCGGAGTCGTCGGATCTGCACCCATCGCTGTCACAAATACTACCCGATGGCGATAGTTCGCATGAAGCTGCTCAAAAAATTCGGGAGTCAGATACTTACTCCCCCACCAGCCAAACTTATCGCAGGTATCGGCATAAAAAGCATACATCTGAGCAAACAACTGCGGCTGAATTTCATCCCCAGTCACAGTAGTTAGACTCAAACCACCCGCTTCAACTGACTTGCGTTCCCGTTTAATATTCCGCCGTTGGTTGGCATTAAAATTCCCTAAATAATCATCAAAATTCTGGTACTCGCCATTTTGCCAGACATAGTTATGATTGATCCAAGTATTATACCCATACTCATTGATCTGCGATTGCCATTGGGGATCCACATACAAAAAGTGGCAGCCAGACAACTTGTGCTGGATACAAAATTCGTCAATTGCCCGCAACATTAATTCCGTAATCGTGGCTTCATCCTCACCAGGATCGATCGCAAATCGGTAGCCCTCCGCCGGAGTAATCGGACTCATCCCCACCAACTTGGGATAGTACCTAATCCCCATCCGCTGCGCTAATTCTGCCCACTGATTGTCAAAGACAAACTCACCATAACTATGTCCCTTTACATACAAGGGAGCCGCCCCAATTAATGCTGAACCCCGCCATATAGTTAAATGCGTCGGCAACCAGCCAGTCTCCGCCGTAACGCTGCCCGAAGTCTCCAAGGTATTCAACCATTCCCACTCTAGAAATGGAGTCTTCAACGGCATGAATAGCGCGTCCCAATCAGCTTGGGGGATGTCTGCTAAATGATTAACCCAGCGGATCTGACAGGATGATAGAGACATTCAAGTAGGATGTAATGATTTGCACCTATACATTCTAGCGAAAGCATCGTCGGGTGTGTACTGCCCACCATCTCTATTTCAGCCAATTCTAGCTGGTAAATATTCTGAGTACCCGCCCTAAAAATGAGCGCACCGTCAGAATTAACTCACCCGATCAAGATATTTGCATCACTATGGAGTTGTACTTTGAGCAGATCTGCGAGTTCTTGCAATTGCGAGATTGCCTCGGCACCTTCTAATTTCATCAATTCGCGATCGTCCCGCAATTCTGTCCAGGTAATCCCGTAATCGGATACCAGAAACCGAATCAGATGATTTTCAGCCAAGCTTACCATGAAGTTTGCACTATTCATTTGGTCGCCACAAGTATAGCAAGCAGCCTCATAGCCGCGTCGCTCCAAAACAGTGGCTAGAGCTTGTAGGCTCATTACCAAGTCTTTGACGAATTCCCGATGTTCGTTTGCTAGTCTAAGAAACATAGCCCTCCTGTATTAGCACTACTGCAATTCTAGTATAACCTTTATAATCTCTTAATGTTTTTCTCATTGACAATCTTAATACTTTAGACAGCAGTTTTTTGGAGCGTAGAGACTAGCATAATTGCTAAACCACTAACAACTAAACCACTAAACCACCAATTTCCCTGCTTGTCCTGCGGCACCAATCAAACCGACTTGCGGATTGAGAATTACATATACAGGGATGTTGCCTAGTAAGTCGCTGACTCTACCTTTGTCATTAAACGCAGCGGTAAAAGTGCCGTCGGTGAGTAGGGGTAGGTTCTTGGCGGCGATCCCGCCAGCGATATATAGTCCGCCATAGGGCAGGATTTTGAGGGCGAGATTTCCAGCTTCGGCACCGTAGGCAGTGATAAACATCTGCATGGTGGCTTGGGCAAGTGGATCGGTTTTGGAGATCGCCATTGCCGAAATCAAGGCGGCGGGATCGGCGAGTTTCTCGGATTGGGATTCCCATAGTTTAACGACAGTGGCAATGTCGGGATGTTCCGGTAGGTTGCCACGATCGCGCAAATACTGATAAATTGCGACAATTCCCCGCCCAGAAATAACCCTGTCGTTGGAAATTCGGTTCACCTGCTGCTGAACACACAAGTATTGCACAAATTCAAATTCTTGGATCGATCGAGCTGCAAAATCTGCATGTCCGCCCTCGGTGGGAATGACTTGATAGTCCATTCCATTGTGAATCAGCAAGCCTTCACCTAGCCCTGTACCAGCACCAATTACTGCTTTTGGAGCATTCTGTTGGATTTGTCCAGTTTGGATGGTGTGGAGGTCTTGTGGTGGCAGTAGAGAGATTCCGTAGCCTACCGCTGCAAAGTCGTTAATTAATTCAACGTGGGGAATTTTGAGTTCTCGCTGAAGTTCGTCCGCGCTGATGTGCCAATCGAGGTTGGGTAGATAGGATGCTCGATCAATCACGGCTCCCGCAATGGCTAAACAGGCAGCCTGAACTACGATTTTCGATCCAAACTTAGTTCGCACCGCTGCCAGGAATTCCTGCGCGATCGCGGCTAGACTGGGATATTCTTGACTTTTATAACTGTACTCAAATTCCGATCGATCTGGCGATTCAGCTTTCACTAGTCTCAGCAGGGTTTTGGTACCGCCGAGATCGCCTGCTAGGAGGTATGTCATGTGGAGGTGTGGGGAGTGTGGGAGGTGTGGGGAGTGTGGGAGTGTGGGAGGTGTGGGGAGTGTGGGAGTGTGGGAGGTGTGGGGAGTGTGGGAGTGTGGGAGGTGTGGGGAGTGTGGGAGTGTGGGGCGCACGAACAACATATTCACCATTCACCATCCACCATCCACTAATTAACCACTGTGTTGACACCATTTAGCTATTGCGGGTTTGCGGCTGATCTGATTGATTTTCAGGGTTCGGGTGCCTTTTGTGATGGTGGTGGCAATGATGGTGGGTTGTTGCTGGGGATTGGTGGTTTGGGTGCCTTGGATTTCGAGGGTGTCGGATACTTTTAGCTGGAGCCGCTGCTGTTTTAGGTATTGAGCCGATCCTAAGTAGATGGACTTTTGGGTGCCGTCAGCAGTTTTGATTCGGAGCCAGGTAACTAGATCTTTGGCGGCAATTTGCTGATTTTTGTCATTTCGGTCGATCGCAATTACCTGACCTTTGACTGTAATCTGTGCTTGTGGATCTACGCTTGGACGCATTGCGACATCGCTAGACCAACATCCACCTCTGGGTTTGGGAGCTTCAGCCCTGACTTCGACTGAATTGAGCCAACCGATCGAGACAAGTAATAATGCTGCTATTGTAATTTGTTTCATTGCATCGCTCCCAATAAGAAATTGATGATCTTATCGTCAACTACATGACTAGATTTCAATTTCCAGATTTATTAAATCAGTCAAACTTGAGGAACTTGTGAGGATTATTGTCTAATTCCCAACATCATGCCTAATAATAGCCCAAAACCGATCCAAACATTTTCGCGAAACATTTGGGGGTAGAATGAGGCGGGAATTGTGGGCTTCTTGAGGCGGAGATATTGCCACAGCCAGAAGCCAGCCGACATTCCCAGTGTCAGCCAAAAGATCGAACCCAAGCGCATAATATTACCGACATCGCCCAGTAAACCAATAGTGATGGCGTAGCAAATTGCTGTTGCTTCTGCCACATATTTACCAAAGAATAAGGCACTAGATTTCACTCCAATTCGGCGATCATCTTCTCGATCGGACATAGCATATACAGTATCAAACCCCAGCGTCCAAAAGATCGTCGCCCCCCACAAATACCAGGTTGGCGTAGCAATACTCGCCGTCACCATCGACCAACTAATCAATACCGCAAATCCCCAAGCGATCGATAGTACCAGTTGCGGCACTGGAAATACTCGTTTTGCCCCAGGATAGAGCAAAATCACGGGCACAGCCGCCACACACAGCCAAAATGTCAGTGGATTGAGATAAAACGCCAGAATTGCCGCACAAATCAGCGAGACAATTAATACACCTACACCTGTGGCGATCGACAGCGACTTAGCCGCCAGGGGTCTATTTTTGGTACGCTCTACATGGGGATCGATATTGCGATCCCACAAATCATTGACGACACATCCCGCCGCACTAGTCGCCAGGGTACCCAAAATAATCACACCCAGCAGTGGTAACGGTGGATTGCCCTTGGCTGCCAGACACAATCCCCACAGCGCGGGAATCATCAAAATCAGTCTGCCTGCGGGCTTGTCCCACCGCAGCAGTCTAAAGATCGTTAGCCAAGTAGGTTCAGTTGGGGGCAATGTTGTCATGGGAGTTGGGAGTTGGGTTTTCACTTTTGCGAAGGCAAACGCTGTGCCTAACGGCAGGCTGTCGCCAACGCGAACGGCTCCGCGCAGTGAGCGAAGATAGAAGTTAGGCTTAGAGAAATAACAATTCACTATCCACTATCCACTATCCACGACTTCCTATCCACCAATTAAAATTGCGAAATATCAAAAAAACTCCCTGACTTCGATCGAGTTGCGTATAATCTTTACATAAAGCTTTTTTTACTAAATACTTTTAATCAATCTTTTAGACACCTAAATTTTCTTGAACATGCCGCGAATACTAGTCGTCGATGATGATGCAGCGATCGCTGAAATAGTCTGTATTAACCTCGAAATGGCTGGCTATGAGGTAAATCAAGCACCTGATGGGATCCAGGGACAGGCAATGGCGATCCAAATTCAGCCAGATTTGATCGTATTGGATCTGATGCTGCCAAAGGTTGATGGCTATACAGTCTGTCAAAGATTACGACGGGACGATCGAACATCGGATATTCCCGTGCTGATGTTGACAGCTCTGAGTCAGACTCAGAACAAGGTTGAAGGGTTCAACGCGGGGGCAGATGACTACCTGACTAAGCCATTTGAAATTGAGGAGCTGCTCGCCCGTGTCAGGGCACTGCTACGGCGAACGGATCGGATTCCGCAAGCTGCCAAACATAGCGAAATCCTTAGCTATGGTGAGCTGACGCTAGTTCCAGAGCGGTTTGAGGCGATTTGGCGGACAGCGACGATCAAGCTCACTCACCTGGAATTTGAGCTGCTGCACTGTCTGCTCCAGCGACATGGACAGACAGTATCACCGAGTGAGATTCTCAAGGAAGTGTGGGGTTACGATCCTGACGATGATATTGAGACGATTCGGGTACATATTCGCCACCTGCGAACTAAGATGGAACCAGATCCACGTCGCCCTAAGTATATCAAAACGATCTACGGTGCGGGTTATTGTCTGGAGCTACAAAACGATCGAGAGGAGGAGAAGGTTTCTGCTTGACGAGATTGGGGCAGGGTTGATTAGTTGTCAGCGAAGAATATTTGAAGCTCTGGTGCTTCGTCATCAACCGCCCCGCAGATAAATCGCGGGCTAGTCCAAAAGTCCACTTAAGTGGACTTACCTAACGTTAGCCCGCACTTTAGTAGCGGGTGATTGATAACGGAGCACCAATGCTCTAGATTTTATGCCTTTACAATTAATCCACCCTGGGGAATAGGGAGACTGGAGGACTTTGCGTTAACGCTTGAATTGGAGATCGATCTGGTATTTTAGAGCTTCAATATTTGTCGAGTTATCCAAATTAACATCTGCTAATGCGATCTTATCAGCCAGAGACATTTGGCTATCAATGCGGATGTTTGCGGCTGTTCGATCGATCCGATCTCGTGCCATGACGCGATTTAATTGGGTAGTTCGATCGCAACTAACTACCCAAATCTCTGTTGTGAGATTGGTCATTTTAGCTTCAAATAATAGTGGTATGGCAAGTACAGCAACGCCATCTGCTGCAAGCTGACTAATTGCCGTCTCAAAGCAATTGTACACATAGGGATGGATTTGATCTTCTAACCACTGACGTTCATTAGCATCATTAAAAATAATCTCTCCCAGTCGAGATCGATCGAGTGTTCCATCTGGTTGTAAAATATCAGCATATCTTTGATTGATTGCCGCTAAAATTGGCGAACCAATTGCCACACCCGATCGAGCATAGATATCTGCATCCCAAATTGGTAAGTTATACTGTGTCTGCAAATAGTTGGTTACGGTACTTTTGCCAGTACCAATTCCACCTGTGATGCCAATTAAACGCATGTGAATTAGTTGATAGTTTTGTAGGGTGTGTTACTCCGTAGGATAACGCACCAAACATATATAGCTAGCTCTAGCCTGGACATGGCTTTCAGTACTGTAAAGCTCAGGAAATCAGATAGGATCGCTATATATCTAAGTTGGTAATTATATTTCAGGAATGATAGCTTGAAAAATACTGAAGATCGAGATGTTTGGGGACTGATTCAGACGTTTAATTCACAGCGCAATCGAGCTACTTTAGATCAGAAGTATAGCAAGATGCGGAAGAGTGCGTTTGCATTTTTTAGAGGTACTTGCCATCTATTCTATCGTGATTTGCCTCAAGATTCAATTTTGAACATAGCTCCAAATGTTTTGATTTGTGGCGATCTTCATTTAGAAAACTTTGGTGCTTATAAAGGAGATAACCGTCAGATCTATTTTGGGATCGATGATTTTGATGAGAGTATACTTGCGCCATGTACTTGGGATGTTGCTAGGTTATTGACGAGCATCTTTTTGGCAGTGGACAATTTGGATTTGGAGCAAGCTGATGCAGATAGCCTAGCGCAACTTTTTCTCGATAGTTATACAACTGCAATTAGTGCTGGCAAAACTGAAGGAATTATTGAAAACAATACTAGCGGTATTGTTGCCGATCTGTTAGAGGATCTAGAACGGCGAAAACGCAGTGATTTTTTAGATGAACGAACTGAACTAATTAGCAATCGTCGTCAGTTTAAAATTGATGGTAAGAAAATATTAGAGATTAGTAAAGAGAGATATCAAAGCATCGCTCGATCGATTGAATTATGGGCGAGCACTCAAGCAGATCCAGACTTCTTTGAGGTGTTAGATATCGGATTCCGAGTAGCAGGAACAGGGAGTTTGGGACTCGATCGATATCTGATTTTAGTCACAGGTAAAGGTTCGCCAGATCGCAACTATTTACTTGATTTCAAACAACAATTAGGTTCTAGCTTACAACCATATGTATTAATCGAGCAGCCTGAATGGGAAAATTCAGCAGCGCGAGTAATTGAGATTCAGCAATCAGTGCAGTTATCACCACCCGCACTATTAGCCGCGATTGAATTTGATGGTGGTAGTTATTCACTCAGAGAACTTCAGCCTACTCAAGACAAAATCACCTTGAAAGCTGGTAAGATTACTCTGGCTCGACTAGAGAAATTAATTGAGACAATGGCTGAAGTTACTGCGGCTGGGCATCTGAATAGTGGCAGTAAATTAGGAGCTACAATAGAGCGAGATCTGATCGCTTTTGGCAATAGATTGGACTGGCAAGAAGAGGTGTTGATTTATACCAGTAAATACGCGCAACAGGTACAACGGGATTATCAAGATTTTTGTCAAGCTACTCAAGATTTATAATTAATTTAAGTTAAGCGTGAAATATTTTAGATTATTAATTGGGCTGGGATCGATCGTTTTGACGAGCTGTGTTCAGAAGAATAATACCGCGTCGCTGCCGCCAGAATCACCTTCACCAATCTTCTCAGTACCGACAATCTCACCACCTGCACCTGCGACTAAACCCACCTCGACATCACCATCGCCAGTAGTTCCGATTCCCAGCGTTGTGCCATTACCAGCACCATCAATCCCAGCTCAGGTTGGTGACTATCAAGTAATTGATGAGCTAAAACAACCGCAGTTTATGGCTCAGAGCAGTGATATTTTACGAACTGCAAGTTTGCCAAATAGTAAAGTGAACTTTAATGCGGCAGATTTACTGGTAGTTTTAAAGAGTACTCGCAAGTACTTTAAGAATCGATTGGATGATGATCCAGATCTTCAGCGCGAGGGGATATTGGGTACTCAAGGTGTGAAAGTTGCTGATATTATCAAAACTCTAGACTTTATGGTGTTGACTCTAGAGCAGGATATTAAGGCTAAGAGACGAATTAGATTGCAAGATCCGAAGTTTTTAAATACCAACTTTCGATCGATCCAATGGACGGCATTTAATCCCACCGCCAAAGATGAGAAACGGGTGCGAATGACTAAGTATGCGGTATTTACTCATCCTGGTTCACGCACGCCGACAAAGGAGTTTACAGCAGGATTATACGCGCTCAAGCCAGATACTGATGACACCTTGCGACTTAAATATACCAAGCAAGATGTATTGACAAATATCTACGAACCAAACGGTACGGAGTATGGTGCCGTCGAACCGCTGGCTTATCTCGATCGAGAGGGTTTAGAATCAGCCTTGATGGAAGGTACTGTCTTAATTAAGTTTACCGACGGTACATCCGAATTTTTTAATGTCGATCGCAATAATAACATCCCCTATATTAAAGATCTCAAACCCACCGAACAAAAACGCTACTGGTACTTCAAACCAGTGACTGCAATCAAAGGTTATGGTGGCACAATTCAAACTAAAATCTCCCTTAAACCAGGGGTGACTTTTGCAGGTGATGTCCTAAATATTGGACTGGGTAGGATTGTGGTGCGGGAAAATTTAGTCAGGGGTAAGTCTCAGTTGCACATGGGAATTATTGCCGATACAGGTGGGGCATTTTTACCTAATCTTCATCAATTAGATTTTCTAGCTGGAGTGTTTAGCAGTAAGGAAGAATTTACTGAATACACGCGCAAATTACCAGAATATACAAAGGCATATATTTTGGTAAAACGGTGAAATTATCAAATTGGGTAGCAATTCTAAATTCAGAAATTCTAGTACTGGGCGGCGTAAATCCAGTTACTATTTTGGGAAAGGCGGGGAGCGGGGGAAGAGTGAAATAGTAACCTAACTTATGCCGTTCAGTACTAGTGGGTTGGGGGATGAGGGCTAACGGCTGGAATTCACTCAATTGGTTTTTAGGTTGGAATTGCTGCAAATTGCGGCTACATCTGCGATTCTTGCTGTTGATATAGACAGTAATATCGCCCTTTTAATGCCATCAGTTCTGCATGGGTACCGAGTTCGGCAACCATCCCGCGATCCATCATTAAAATCACGTCAGCGTTGCGAATCGTGGTAAGTCGATGAGTGATAAAAAAGACCGTTTTGCCCTCGAAAGCTGCAGCGATATTCGTACACACCTGATGCTCGGAATCATAGTCTAAAGCACTTGTAGCTTCATCTAAAATCAGTAAACGCGGATTTTGGAGGACAGTACGGGCGATCGCAATCCGTTGGCGTTGTCCGCCGGATAAACCAGAGCCACGTTCACCGACGGGGGAATTATAGCCATTGGGTAGCTCCATGATAAATTCATGGGCGTAGGCAATTTTAGCAGCCTGAATAATTTGGTCGGTAGTTGCGTCGGGATAATTGAGGGCGATATTTTCCTGAACACTACCTTCAAATAACAGGGTATCTTGAGGCACGATGCCGATTTGTTGACGAAGTGAATAGAGTTCGACTTTGGAGATATCGTAATCATCGACTAATATTCGCCCCGATTCGAGTGGATATAAGCGCGGTAATAATTTCATCAGCGTACTTTTACCAGAGCCACTTTGACCGACAATGCCGATAAATTTACCCGCCGGAAATTCTAAACTAACGCTATCTAAATTTAATGCTCCCGCAGGTGCAAATCGGAATGAAACATTGTCAAATTTTACATGACCTTGAATTGTCGGCATCGGAATATTGCCCCTATCGATCTCGTCGGATTCCATTGGCGTATCCAGAATATCGGCGATCCGTTCGAGGGAAAGTGCTGTTTCTTGGAAATTTTGCCAGAGTTGCGTCAGGCGCAATAATGGGCTAGTAACATAGCCAGAAATAATCCGAAAGGCGATTAATTGTCCGAGGGTTAATTTGCCGTCTAGGACTAAATACGCGCCAACCCAGAGTACTAATAGGCTAGAGAGCTGACTCAAGAAAGTATTAATC
>JANNDL010000107.1:0-92238 GCA_031387665.1 Chamaesiphon sp. OTE_75_metabat_95
GAAATTCTATGGCGATTTGTCAAGTATGAATGGCTTCCAATAGATGCCTACTCTAGCTGGGAAGTACTAGTGTCATCTGTTGAAAAAATTCTTAAAGAATTTGGCGAAAATTATGTAATTAATTTCGCCTAAGTACTTATACAGAACCCATTTGAGATCTTCTCGTGAGGGAGGGCAGGTTTTGTTTGAAGATGATTGTGTTAGACGACAATCTTTAGCATGAACCAGCCCCTACGAATGGCTCGCAAAATGCGTTGTCAGATCTGTAGGGGTAGGTTCATGCTAAAGATTGTCGATGCTATATTTGACCTTAAACAAAACCTACCCTCCTCCACTAGGAGCTAAAAAGATCTCAAATGGGTTCTATAAAAGTCTACTTAAGTGAACTTAATTACGTTAGCCCGCACTTTAGTCGCGGGTGGTTTGTGACGAAGCACCAGTATTCTAGACGTTAAAAAAGTATTAATGCAGGCAAAACCTAAAGCCCGATTCCGTGTAAACTCCATCCAATGGCAAATCCCAAGCTTCTGTCGGCAGTGCCTCAACATAACTAAAATCAAACACAATCCCAATTGTGGGAATCTCTCGCCACACTGGATCCGATCGCAGCCTGTCATAATATCCACCCCCATAACCCAATCGATAACCACGGACATCGATCGCAACTGCCGGAACCAAGATCAAATCGACCAGATTGGGCGTGAGCAGGGGTGATTCTGGAGTAGGTTCGAGAATGCCATATTTTCCAGTTACCAGTGGTTCAGCAGGCTGCCAGCGATGCCACAGTAGCTCTTTACCAATCGATCGAGGTAAGCCCCAGTGCTTGTGAGTGTGGGTAAATAAATAGTCTAAAGTTGGCTCTTGGCGATGGCTTTGGTAAGCGAGAATCGTCTGGGCGGCGATAACCTGAGGACAATTTAAAAGCTGATCGCAAATTCGATCGCTTTGAGATCGCCACAATTGGGCAGGTAACTCCTGTCGCTGCTGGAGAAATTGGCGACGCAAATTAGATTTATCACAGCTCACAACTTCAAATATTCACTACATATCTACGAACTACGATCCGCCAAATTGACCATGCCGATCGATTCAGTTCGTAGCTAAACTTTGGGAACTAATATGCCCATTTTACATGCTATCCCCCCAGCCCCAGACCAAAATTAATTCTAGCGGCTACTTTCGGAGCTATTTCAAGGATCTATTTACTAAAAAGCGGCAACTAACGCAGCTCGAACTCGAACTAATTCCTCAAGTTCAAGCTGATTGGCAGGGGATTCTCAATAGTACAACTACAGATCGCCACCAAGCTGAAATTAGTATCAAAAGCTGCTATCGATATGCTGGGTTGAGGACTCCAACGATCATTTGGGCAGCTCATCCTTTGAGTGCGATCGGGGTTGCAATCGATCGCCACAACCTAGCTGATGTATCCGGCAAAATCATTAATAATATTTGGCAAAGTGAACTAGAAATTCAACAGTCGATCGAGCCTGAATCCACTGCTCACATTTTTACCAATATTAATCCAAAACATACGATTAGAACTCTGAACGGTAATCAGATCAGCCTGTCCCAGCTCAACCCTGCGTCAAGTGAGGAGATTTGTCAACGATTAAACGATCTAGTAATCGATCGCGTCAACAGTCTCTACGGCAATCTCGCCACACAGAGCACCCCCGCGCCACTCCAGGACTACCGAATTAGCGATCTTAGCTACTTTGATTATTTCGCGCGGATCGGACTAGATATCCCCCAAATCCAGCCAGCCATCGATCTCGCCAAATCTTGCGGCTGGTGCTGGACATTTCAGGGGCTAGCGATTCTTACGCCCAAACCTTCAAAAATTAAAATCGATCGTCACGGAAAGATTTTGGGTATTATTTATAATAACGTGGACATCTTAACCGAGTCGAAGTCATCATCATTCGGTGTATGATTCAACGTTAATTTGACATCCGCTCCAGACCTCATTTCCGAACCCCCGTTTATTAAAATTCCTGCTGTTACCTACATCAGGGTATAGCTTACAACTTAAAGCATCTTATTTTTATCTATGGATCTCCCAACTAAATCGGCCGAAAGTGAATCTTTAGCCCAATACCTATCTAAAGTGGAAAGTGGTCCGCGTAAATTAGTTAAAATGGAAGTGGATTTTATTCCCCAAAGTCGCAAAAAGTGGGATGAAATTCTGGTCGATCGGACAACCGATCGAGAACTTGCCGAAAAAGCAATTAATGATTGTTATCAATATGCTGGATTGGAACAATCCCGAATTTTGTGGACAGAAAATCCGCTTACTGCCATGACAATCCTGGCGAACCGTCCAGATCTAGTCGATGTCGGTACCCAGATCCTCAATCAAATCTGTAGTAGCTGCAATCAAATCATCAACACTCAAATCAGTCCAGAGTTTATTGAAGTTGTCAAAGCCTACGCCAATCCTCGTGCCCAAATTACTGGCGAAGAACAAAAAATTGCCTTCGATCCCCTGGGCGACTTTCTCAATCGCGTCTCTATTGCCGAAGTCAAAAAAAGTCATCCTCAAATCGATCCAGATTCCCTGCCAGCCGCCATCCAAGATTATCGAATTGCTTACCTGAGCTATTTTGATTACTTTCATCAAATTGGCATCGATATCCCGCAAATCCAACCATTGATTGACTTAGCCAAAGTCTGCGGCTGTTGTTGGGCATTTGACAATATCACGATTCTGACCCCCAAACCAACAGCGATCGAATTTGACGAGCACAATCAATTAGTCGCACTCGTCTATGATGGAGTCAACATCCTGGAATAAATTTAGACGGTCATTCGCCGACCCGTGGCATAATTAGAGTAGGAGTAAGTTAACTAACTAGAATCTAATCTAGTTAATCGAGCTGCACTCAAACACCAATTGTCGATCGACAGCAATCGATCGGTTCATCACAAGGATGTCGAAACTGTGCCCCTAATTACCACTGGTAAGCCATTTATCCGCGATCTCGAACAAACTGGATCCCTGGGTGTATATGCCCCTCTAGAAGGTGGCTATGAAGGTCGCTATCAACGAAGGCTGCGGGCGACTGGCTACGAGAGTATGCGGATATCTGCTAGAGGTTTGGGCGATCTCAGTACTTACCTAACTGGAGTCCACGGAGTCCGCCCCGCCCACGTTGGTAAAAAGGAAATTCGCACCTACTACATTCCCCCCATCCTCGATACCTACCTTGCCCACCTGCTACCCACATCCAAAGGATTGGTGCTGTGGATCGTTGATGGTCAGGTATTATCTAGTCAAGAATTAGCCTATCTCGCCGAATTACCCTCGATCGATCCTAGAATGAAAGTAGTCGTCGAACTAGGCGGCGACAGAGAATTTCGCTGGGTAAATCTAGCATCAGTGAATAGTTGATAATTAAGTGTTTCAAAGGTAAGGGACTCGCTTGAAAATAAAGTATCAATCGTAGGGTGTGTTACTGCGACAGCATAACGCACCAACATCATATATCGCTAAGCAGTTTAGTTGACCGCAATCTCAATTACTCCCAACTCCCAACTCTCCCAATGAGCGCAATCACTCCAAGTCAAGTCAAATCCAGTATTGAAGCAGGTATCCCTGAAGCAATCGTCCAAATTACCGATCTCACAGGTGGCGGCGATCATTATCAAGCCGTAGTGATTTCTGCTCAGTTTGAAGGTAAATCACTGATCCAACAGCATCAACTAGTCTATGCAGCCGTGAAGGAACCAATGGCAAGTGGTGCAATTCATGCCCTCGCGCTCAAAACTTACACCCCCGCCACATGGCAAGCCGAGAACTAAGTATTTGTCTACCCTCTATCCTCTACTCCCTACCCTCTGAACCATGACTACTCCAGCAGCAGAAACAATCAGTACGCTCATCAAAGACAACAAAATCATGGTGTTCATGAAAGGCAATAAACTAATGCCTCAATGTGGATTTTCCAACCAAGTCGTTCAAATTCTGAATATTCTGGGCGTACCTTATGAAACAGTCGATGTTTTAGCGGATCAGGACATTCGCCAAGGTGTAAAAGAGTACTCGAACTGGCCCACAATTCCCCAAGTCTACATCAACGGTGAATTCATCGGCGGTTCTGATGTGATGACCGAACTTTACCAAAAAGGTGAACTTCAGCAAATGGTGGAAGTAGCTTTGGCAAGTTAGTGGTTTAGTTTTTAGTGGTTTAGCAAATAGATAGGATGAGCACTGCCAATCCTATCTATTTGCTAATCTTAGTTATTCGCTTTCAACAATCTAAATCACTAAACCGCTATCAACTAAACCACTAGTACTAGACGGCGGAAGTTTCCCCTTGCTTTTCCACCGCTCAATTCGGCTCCGCTCACTGAGCGAAGTCGAAGTGAACACCCACCCTATTTATGCCGCTCAGTACTAGTAACGATAATCTGGTTCCCGCTGCAACTCAAGCAACTCAAAATTGGAAGGATCGTAGATGTACCGCATCACTTCCTCCTCAACTCGATTGACCTGGTATGCTTCGAGCACATTGGTACTCCTGAGTGCTGCCAGGTATCCGTCGAGATATAGACGTAAATCATCAAATCGATAACCTCGATGCCACATTTCGACTAGGGCATCAGTAATCTTTTGATAGTATCCGACTGTTTCTATAGTTTGCAGCATGGCTTAATCCCTCGACATACTAAATAAGGATATATCAAAATTGTTCGATCTGACATCATTATAGTCTATGCGACTTCCGATCGAACTGGGGTGTGGAAAATACGCATTTATCAATTGGAATAATAGCGATCCCCGTCACAGACTTTCGACTGTTTATTGGGCTAGACAGATATGTAATATCTAGATCGTTGACATATTTACTAATGTTCCAGCTTTAGCAAATATTTGACAAAAACCAGCAATTATCTTCTAAAAAACGTGCAGATTCATGTTATTGAAGGCAACCATAACTTAAGATCGCTATTGACTTGGCATCTTCACCAAGCTGGTTATCAGGTGCAACAGTCGGCAACATTAGCACAGGCGTATCAACATTGCGATCGAGAATTACCTACTCTGGCTATCGTTGATTCCGATTTACCTGATGGTGAAGGTGTAGAATTTTGCAAATGGTTGTATCCTCAGGGCAATTCGCTAATCTTAATGCTGTCCGCTCGAATTCGGGATATCGATTTAGTCAATGCACTTCAGACTGGAGTTGATGACTACCTAAAGAAACCGTTTGGGATGCCGGAATTTTTGGCACGAGTTGCCGCGCTGCTGCGGCGGACTCGCGGATTGACAATGATTCCTACCGAGATGACTTATGGACATTTACGGATTGACTTAGTACGGCGGTGTCTTTATCTAAGTGATAAAGCCCAGGGAAAGCTGCTAGAAACGAGAATAGACCTCAGCCCGCAAGAGTTCAGTTTACTCTATGTTCTAGCCCAAGCTAACGGTCGTCCAGTTCATCGCCGTGAATTATTAAAACGTGCTTGGGACATTGAGATTGACAATCCCCGCACCGTAGACAGCCACGTCCTTTCGCTCCGCAAAAAGCTCGGACATCCAGATCCCATCGAAACTGTCCGCAAAGTCGGCTATCGGCTGAATTATTAGAATAGCGACGATAATGTTAAGATGTTGATACAATTGCTGACAATTGAGTAAAAATAGTCATCAAGAGCAAATTCAGATCGCAGCAATGATTAGTCGCCAAGCAGTATTAGAGTATATCAACAAGCATCCTAGCCACACTACCTGGCAAATGCGGTTACATTTTCTTCAAGCTACTCGTGAGATCGACAGTCAGTCGCCGATTTCGATTAGTTCGATCGCCAACCAGCTCAATTATATCCTCCGCGATCTCGAATCGATCGGCACCATCGCCCCCCAAGCAGAATCTTTATCTCAGTCTTCAAATAGCTACCACAGTGAACATAGCACCTACAGCGACAGATCCAAGCCCGGACAGTAGGGAAGCCAGCCCAGAATGAAAGATCAAGCAAAACCTATGCTGGTGCGTTACGCTACGCGGTAACACACCCTACAATAGCTCTATCAATTATCAATTAATTTACCTATTTCTTGGTTGTCCAAACAGTACTAAACATCATCAGCATCGCGCCAATCGAGATGGCGATGGCTAGTCCGCCAGCGATCGCATTTTGCATAGATTCATCGATAATCATAATTAACTCTCAGATTGGGTAACACGACGGATGTTCAGGACATCACTCATCTGTTTGATTTGAGCGAAACAGCGTTCTAATTGTAATTTATCACTAACTTCGATCGACAGGTCGATAATTGCGGGCTTGGCATAGTGAGTGATCACATTAGCAGAGCGGACATTGATTCGATTATCGGTGAGGCGGGACAAGACATCTTTGAGTACGCCGACTCGATCGAGTACTTCTACTTTGACACTAACTGGGTAAGTACGGGGCTTTTCTTTGGTAACTTGGGCATTCCAACTGACGGGTAAGAGGCGATTGCCGTCCATTTGTTCGACATTTACACAGCCTTGACGATGAATCGAAATCCCGTTGATGCGGGTGACTAATCCAATAATTGGCTCGCCTGGAATCGGATTACAACAACCTGCTAAGTGATGCACTAGTCCCTCAATTCCTAAAATTGGGAAGTCACTATGAGTAGGGGTATGTTGCTTGGGGAAGGTTGTGGGTGGCAATTCCAGGGTGGGAGCTTCCCTGTCTCTGACGATCTCGCGGAGCCGATTGACAACCATTTGTTGGGTGATTTCGCCATATCCCAACCCTGCAAGTAAATCCTCGACAGTGACGTAGTTGCACTTCTGAGCGACTGCTAGCATCGGCTCGGACTTGAGCAGGGCTTCTAGCCCACTTTTACCGAGTTCTCGCTCCAGAGATTCCCTGCCTCTGGCGACATTTTCATCGCGATTCGATCGCTTGTACCATTGGACAATCCGGTTGCGCGCGCCTGGGCTGACGACAAAGTTGAGCCAGTCGAGGCTGGGATGACTGTTTTCGCGAGTGATGACTTCGACAATATCGCCGTTTAATAGGGCGCGGGATAAGGGTACGATTCGATCGTTAACCTTAGCACCAGAGCAGTGATTACCGACTTCGGTATGGATTCGGTAGGCAAAATCGACAGGGGTGGAGCCTTGACGGAGGGAGACGACTTCGCCTTTGGGAGTGAAGACGTAGACATCCCGTTCGAGTAATGAATCTTTGAGATGATCGTCAAATTCGATCGCATCTTTGACATCATTTTGCCATTCTAATAGTTGGCGCAGCCAGGAAAATTTCTCGTCAACTTCGGTGCGTCTATTTGTAGTGATTGCTTTGGTTTCTTTAGTGGATTCTGGCTTGCCGACTTCTGATTTAGCAGCTTCTTTATATTTCCAATGAGCAGCGATTCCATATTCAGCTACATTGTGCATTTCTAAGGTGCGAATCTGGACTTCTAATGGCGTTCCGGTAAATCCGACGACGGTGGTATGGAGCGATTGATAGCGGTTGTTTTTTGGTAAGCCGATATAGTCTTTAAATCTACCAGGAATGGGTTTAAAAACATCGTGAATTTCAGCTAAAGCTAGATAGCATTCGTGATTCGATCGAACGATAATTCTAATCGCAGTTAGATCGTAAATCTCGCTAAATTCTTTCTTTTGATACCGCATCTTTTGATAGATACTGTAGAGATGTTTTGGTCTACCATTAATATCAATGTGTTCGATCCCTGCTCGATCGAGCCTGTGGCGAATCATCTCGGTAACGTTGGCAATCCGAGCTTCTCTGGCTGTTCGCTTCTCCGCAACTAGGTCTTGAATCCGCCGATAATCTTCAGCTTCGATGTATTTGAATGAGAGATCTTCTAGTTCCCACTTGATTCTTCCTAAGCCCAATCTATCCGCTAACGGTGCAAAAATATCACGGGTTTCTTGAGAGATTGCTTGCTGTCGTTCAGGGCGTAAATGATCGAGGGTTCGCATATTATGCACTCGATCTGCTAACTTAACTACGATCACCCGAATGTCCTGCGCCATCGCAATAAACATCCGCCGAAAGTTCTCAGCTTGCTGCTCTTTCTTGCTGGAAAATTCAAATTTAGATAACTTTGTCACCCCTTCAACCAAATGCGCTGTCTCTTGTCCAAATCTCGTTCCAATTTCATCGATCGTAATCTCGGTATCTTCAACCACATCATGCAAAAATCCAGCAGCAATCATCTCTGCCCCACCACCTAAATCTCGTAGCAATCCAGCAACTGCAACTGGATGACAGATATATGGCTCTCCCGATTTGCGCTTTTGATCGCCATGCAGATCGTAGGCAAATTGAAAGGCATTCTTAATCAATAGTCTGTCGCTATTTACTGCCGGATCTGGATGTTGGACTCCATCCAAACACTGTTGCAACCAGTCAGGAATATCGCAACTGTAGGTTGATTCATCATCAGCATCTAGATCGGAGATCGTCGCAACAGCAATGTCATCGGCGGAAATAGAAAGGGGAGTAGTCATGGCTGAAGAGAATAGAGTAGGAACAATGGAGCTAAATTGAAGTGTCTGCTCGATCGTCAAAGTGTAAAATTAGTTGCAGGTACGTTCTATTCTAACGAAGTTACTCATGCTGCCAACCGAACAGATTTTGATGTGGCAACAATTATTTACGCTCCTGTCTGAGTTGCCCACTGACTCGATTCCAGACTTGAAAGTCAGTCTTAGTAGATCGATCGAATTCTTTGAATCCCAGATCCTGTCGCAAGATCTAGATAGTCTACCAGATCCGATCGCTGGTAAAATGCGATCGTATTTAACTGAAAGCCATCGATTATTGCGACTACTCCCGATCGATCTCACCTTCATCGCCGCCGCCCGCAATCCCTCCACTCTCCAGCAACGTCGTCAAGCCTATCAAGAAAAGCTAGATTTGCTGCTTCAGTACTGCCAAGCCGTAATCAAAATTTAGCTATCCACTATCCACTATTCACTATCCACTATCCACAAATTCAATGCATTGCCCCAAATGTAAATCTGAACTAGTGAATGGACTTCTCAGCGATTTATTGTTGACGAAACATTGTCGTGAGTGTCGGGGCGACTGGATTTCTGGACGCAATTATCAGACATGGAAATCTCAGCATCCAGAGTTGTCCCCCAATCCCGATGTCTTAGCTCAAAATTATGATTTGCCCTACACGCCCAGTCCACTAGATGGAAAAACAGCACCCTGTCCAGAATGTGGCTGTGTGATGGCGAGAGGAAAAGTAGCACTCAAAGAGCCATTTTATCTAGAACATTGTCTCACTTGCGGCGGGATTTGGTGCGATCGAGGTGAATGGGAAATACTCGAACAACTCAAGCTCGATACCAATATCGCCCAAATTTTCTCCGGCATTTGGCAAGCCCAAGTCCGCGCCAGTCATGCAAATCAACTCGAACGTCAAGCCGTCATCGATAAAGTCGGCATCGAAATCGCCCAACAAGTCTTCGATTTTGCCGATCTCCTCGCCAAACAACCCAATGGAGACTTCGCAGCAGCCTATTTGATGAGAAGATTTAAAGTTTAGTGGTTTAGTGGTTTAGTTAATAGTGGTTTAGCTATACTTTGCATGGTGATAGTTTGAGCTATTGTAGGGTGTGTTACCCTGCTATCGCAGACGCTACGCGAATGCGTAGCGTAACGCACCAGCATACGTTTTGAGTACTCACAAATTGTTTGTGGCAAAAACACCAGCTTTGCCCGCGCAAAGTATAACAACACAGTCTCCGAGTCTCCGAGTCCCCCAGTCCCCCCGTCGCCCACACCCCCATGCCCCAACAACCCCTCCTCAGCGTCCAAAACCTTTGGGTAACTTATCCCCACAGCGAATCGAGTCAGCAGCCAAATGCCATTGAAGATATGTCCTTCCAACTGGCTGCGGGGGAAAAGATTGGCTTTGTCGGGGAGTCTGGCTGTGGTAAGTCTACTCTGGGCAAAACAATCATGCGGTTGCTGCCAGAGGCTGCTCGGATCCAGGGTGACATTTTGTTTGAGGGTAAATCGGTACCGGATCTGAATCCTGAAGATCTGCGGCGGTTTCGGGGTGAAGTCGTGGGTTTGATTTTCCAGGATCCGATGATCCGCCTAGATCCGTTGATGACGATTGGCAATCACTGTATCGAAACTCTCCAAGCCCACGAACCAAACCTCACTAAACAACAAGCTAAAACTCGTGCTCTAGCAACCCTGGAAGCCGTGAAAATCGAGCCAGAGCGGTGGAACCAGTACCCCCATGAATTCAGCGGTGGAATGCGCCAGCGGGTGGCAATCGCATTCGCTTTATTGCTCAATCCCAAGCTGATTATTGCCGATGAGCCGACTACAAGTTTGGATGTGCGGGTATCAGCGGAAATCCTCCAGGAATTGATGCGATTGTGTAAAGAGAGACAGATGGGATTATTATTAATTTCCCACGATCTGGCGACGATCGCGACCTATTGCGATCGAATTGTCGTAATGAATAATGGGCGCAAGGTAGAAGAAGGAACTGTTGACCAAATCATCAATCATCCCCAAAAAGAATACACCGAAAGGCTATTGAAATCAGCGTTGCACATTCAAGCGGAGCAGGAAGTTGTCATTCCGACGGCACTGTCACTGGCGAAACGCCAGATACCAATTCTCAAACTTGAAGGGCTTCAGAAACACTATACGATCGAGACTAGTTTCCTGCAACGGCTATTTACCAAAGCCAAAACTGAAACAATCAAAGCTGTCGATGATGTCCAGCTCGAACTTTACGAGGGTGAAATCTTTGGCTTAGTCGGTGAATCCGGCTGTGGTAAAAGTACCCTCTCCCGCACCATTCTCCAATTAATCCCTGCCACAGGTGGCACAGTCACATTCTGCGGGGAAGAGCTGACTGGACTCTCCCCCAAAGAAATTCGGAGCAAACGTCGCGATATGCAAATGATCTTCCAAGATCCCAGCGCGTCGCTCAATCCGATGATGACGATTGGCGATAGTATTGCTGATGCTCTAAATATCCACGAAATTAACGCCACTCCCCAGGAGACGAAGGCGCAAGTATTGGCAATGCTAGAGCGAGTACGCTTGGATCCGGAGCTGTATGATCGATATCCCAATCAACTTTCTGGGGGGCAACAGCAGCGAGTAGGCATTGCCCGTGCGCTGATTACCAAGCCCAAACTAGTGATTTGCGATGAGCCAGTCAGCATGTTGGATGCTACTATTCAGTCAGAAGTCCTAGAGCTGATGCTAGAACTCAAGCGGGAAGACAATCTCACCTATTTATTTATCACCCACGATCTCTGGCTTGCTAAGTTTTTGTGCGATCGGATTGCCGTCATGAATAAAGGTAAAATTGTCGAAATGGGCGAAACACAACAAATTTTTAGTGATCCCCAAGAGGATTATACCAAAGAGCTACTTGCCGCCGCACCCTTACTCGCCACCCGATAATCGGATCATGACAGCAATACTGCGCCAACACATGTTAGGATTAGCCGCGATATCTATTCAATCGAAATTAACGATCGTTGAGCGTTAATTAAAAAAACTGAGCTGCTAAAAATGAAAACCTGGATTATCTTTTCAAGCATTGCCAGTATTCTGTCACTGATTTTTCACTTGAGTGGCAAAGGCTCTTATCTCAGGCAATTTACACTACCTGCGACGATGGCACTAGTCGGATTCACTGTCGGCAAGCATGAATCAAAGGTTGAAGAAGTTTCTAATTTAATTCAGCAGGATCCACATCTATTATTTATGCTGGTGTTGATCCTGTTGCTATTTGGCTTGACGATGTATTTGGTGGAATCAACTAAACCAGACGCAAAGGTCTCATTCATCTTTTTGATTTTCTTGTCAATGGTAGCAATTCCCCAACTGATCAAGACTTATGATGACATCGCCCCAATGGTGGCAACCCAAGACTATTTGGCACTAGCACGAGTCAAAGAAACTACTGGCAATACCGATGAAGCGATTAGATATCTGAAGATTTATAGCAAACGGATCGATCGAGTTGAGTTGCAAAAGCAAGTAGCTGAAAGAATCGAAAGTCTGCGGAAGCAACAGTTTAAGCGAGATTCGGCGACCAAAGGTAAGTTGCCTAATTAGGATTTAAAATAGTTAGAAATAGCTTAGATCTGTAGGTTGGGTTGAAGAATGAAACCCAACTTCCACACCAACACCCTAAAAATGCTGGGATTGTTCCAAGTTCCGAGTTGAGTGCGTTGGGTTTCATCCTTCAACCCAACCTACCTGTACTACTTTCACCTTTTCCTTACGGAACGCTACGCGAACACCTTTCAACTACTTACTCACCAACCGCCAATCAATCTGCATTGGCGCACCTCTATCGCCAATTTTCCAATCAATGGTGGCGATCCTCGTCATTCGATCCAAATTATTGCGAAGATCTTCTCTACTGTGAAAACCTTCTAATCGATCGATACTGCCACCATTGGCAAATAGAATTAATGTCGGTAACGTTCTCAGTCGATAAGTACTTGCTAATTTTAAATTATCATCAGCATTGATATTAACTAATCTAATTTGCTGATCCCACCGATCCTGAAAATGAATTAAAGTTGGCTGGATCACCTTGCACAATCCACACCAGGGTGCTTCAAAATTGACTAGTACAGGAATCGATGAATTGAGAACCTGTTCCTTAAAATTCAGATCTGTTACAGGATGGATCATAAAAAGTAGTCAGTTTGATATTATGCTTTTGTTATATAAGTAGATATTTTAACCCTAATCAGCTCGATCTGGTAATGGGGATCGGCGAATAAGTACCAGGGATCGAGAAGATCGATGCTAAATCAGCAGAATTGCTTAATCATTACCCAACCTCCAACTACCCTCTAAAAGGATACCCGCGCAGTCATCTCAACTAACCACGGATGTCCCCAGAAGAACAAAAATACAAACGCTACCACACCGAGGTACGCAGGTCGCAGAAACTCTGATAATTTTAGCTGCTGTCTGCCATCTAATACCGCCAGGAAGGGGACAATCGAAGTTCTCGCTTTTACCAGGTCATATTCAGCTCCGTACCGCTGTCCTAGCCGATAATCGCCGTGCCAGACAGCGAATAAATGATGCGCCATCAGCCCAATCGATGTCACTAGGGTAAAAGTACTGCCAATCCAGAGGGTATGGGCGATACACCAAATTAATTGACCAACCATTTGAGGGTGTCGGGTAATTCTCATGATCCCTGTTTCATAGATCCGCACTTGGGGCTTGAGTACAGCAGCAACTTCCAGCAGATTGAATGTTGCGGGATACAGGAACAAGAATGAAATAAAGGAAAGTGTCCAAACTATCGCTGGCACGCCTGGCACGCCCTGCACCTGCCAGATTTGATACCCATCGTAGCGATGATTGAAAAAATAAATAATCAGAATAGTCGCAAAGGGAATACTTACCAAGGCGAAAATAACGCGATAGAATCTCGCACCAATTTTACTTTCGCCCCAAGGACGCAAAGCTGCGAGTCCACTATGGACGATCGCAAAACCGAGTAATAAACTAAGGATAATCCCGTGGCTGATGGTCAATGAGTCTAGAGGCATTGGATAAATTAAGGAAATATCTCAGCTAGTTAAGTTAACACAAAGATTGGGGAACTATATGTAGATAGCAGAATCGAAATGTGTCTGAAGGGGCACCAGGAACTTCTGACGACTCTATGCAAATTCTTCGATAAATCTATGTTAGAGCAAGCTGCTGATGCCCTAAATCGCCAGGACTACAAGACTGCTGGTAAATTAATTGCGGTGCTAATCGCCGATAAGCCAGACGACCATCAGATCCAACTGTACGCGGCAAAATTGCAAGAAGCAACAAATAAACTCGATAATGCTCTAGACATTTATCGGTTGTTGTTGCAAACTGGTCTCGATCGTAAAATTACACTTGAGGCACGTCAAGGAATTGGGCGGATCGAAGCAATCCAGGAGCAGATTCAAGCAAACGCGATAGCTTGTGCCAGAGCTGGAATTGAAGACAATATCGAGCCAGGATTCTTGATCCTCGAACCGATGTCCCAAGAACAAAAGCAGGTTGTGATTGCGCGATTTGCCGCAATTATGAATGTCGATCCCTACAGTGCTAGACTTCAGCTCCCCAGTCGCGGCTGGAAACTATATCGGGTCGGCCCAATGGGAGAATTAGAATTTTACCGCGATCAATTTTTGCAAGCAGAAATTCCCTGTTTTTGTGTTGCCCAGCATGGCACCCAGCAGATGTACACTTTCAATGTCAGCCATTTCCAGTCTTTCCGTCCCAAGGCAACGATCGTTTGTACTGACGATCGATCTGAACTACGCACATTCAATTTTAACTGGTCGGAAGTCACCCAAATCGTCACGGGAATGCTGCCGATTTTTGAAGAAGTGATGGAAATAGATGCCCGCAATCGGACGCAGCGGAAACCCCGTACCCTTGACTATGTGAATATCTGCGACTTGCAATTGCGCGATCGACGCAGTATCTTTAGACTGTGCTCCCAAACCTATGATTTCTGCGACTACAAGCAATTGATCACCCAAAATCGCACCCAGTTTACTGGTGATTTGAGCACCCAACTAAGTGGCGACTTGAGTGGTTTATTAAATGGTCAGAAGATTCCGTCAACCAGTCGGGACAACTGGAAAAATCTGATGTCCCAAATCCGCGAACAAGTCGCTGAGATTCCCACTCAGGGCAATTTTACCCCATTTGCCGAAACCGCGATCGGCTACACCGAGCTAATGGGACACATCAATCCCCATCTCGAACTGCTCCGCCGTGCCGATAGCCACTGGGATCGAGCTTTTCATCTCTACAGCACTATCTCCATGTGCAAGGATTAATCAGTTACGATAAACCCGACTTTTTGAAAAAGCGGCGTTTTTATTCGGGGGTTTCCCCCGAATAAAAAAACGACAAGACAGTCGGGTTTATGTTGTCACTAGCAATCACAGTTACGATCTATTGTTTTTCAGCCTTCCGCTCTGATGCAGCGGCTTTAAATGCCTTCGGTTTTTCCACTTGACGGGCTAGATCTAAAAATCCTTTCATATTAGCTCCAGGCATCCGACGACCACTGATAGAAGAAGGTTTGATCAGATAGTCAGTAGCAAAGTTGGTAATTGCTGGTGCCGCAGGTGCTGGTGCTGCAACAGGTGCTGTTGGTGCAACGGCTTTTGGAGCTTCAGCAGTTTTTCCTGCGGCTCTCTTGGCGGCTTTGGCGGCTTTCTCTGCGGCTTTTTCTTCAGCTCTGGCTGCTTTTTTGTCAGCACTGGTGACTGCGGCTGTTGCAGGTGCGGCTGTAGGAGCTGAAACTGCTACGGGGGCTGTAGCTGGAGCTGTAGTGGTGACAGGTGTGGCTGGAGCAGAAATCGCCACAGGTGGAGCTGATTCTTTGGTCTTAGCTTTGGCTTCTGGTTTTGAGGTAGCATCCTCATCTTCTAACTGGAGATAGAAACCGTCATTTTTTTTAGCAAATAATTTTTTAAAGTTAAACACGGTATATTATCTCTCTTCTTTACATAGTTTGAATTATCAAATTTGACTGATAGCAAGTGCAAGATAAGATTACAAAGATTAACAAAAATTTACTTGAGATGGGCTGTGAGACAGTAAATCAACTGTCATATCGCGATCGATCTCTCATGATTTCCCATTTTACAATTGAGGTCTACTTACCTCACCGAACCCGTCGCAATTATGCCAGCAACTAGCCATTCTGACCGCAATCCGATCCTACTCATACATGGATTGATGGATACTAGCTACAAAATGCGAAAAATATCCAGCCATCTCCACAATTTAGGCTGGCAAGTCTTTGACATCGATCTCATTCCCAATAATGGCGATGGCAAACTTGAAGTATTAGCCAAACAGGTGGCAGATTTGGTCGATCGCACCTTCTCCCCCGACCAGCCGATCGATCTGCTAGGCTTTAGCATGGGTGGATTAGTTAGTCGTTATTATCTCCAGCGGTTGGGTGGGATCGATCGAGTCCAGCGATTTGTCTCGATTTCGGCTCCCAACAATGGTACGATTGCCGCACAGTTTTCGTTGCGCCCTGGCTGTAGGCAAATGCGTCCCAACAGTCAGTTTATGACAGATCTCAATAGCGATGTCGATCGATTAAAGTCACTGAATTTTACATCACTCTGGACACCATTTGACATGATTATCTTGCCGCCCAGCAGCTCTCAACTTGGCATCGGCACAGAACTGTCAATCCCAGTAGTCGCCCACCCTCTAATGGTATCCGACAGCCGCGCTCTCAAATCTATCACTCACGCCCTCTCTCAGCCAGTTAAATCACCAATTTGATTATTCTCAGTCGCCCCAAAGATCGCTTCACTGTGGGTGTAATATTTGAACTCTAATAAATTTGCGAACGGATCGACTAGAAAAAAAGTTCGATGCTCGGTAATCGCGCCAGGGAATCGATGCTTTGCTGATTGATAGAACTCTAGCTGATGTTGTGTCGATCGATCGAGCAATGCTTGCCAGTCAGCCAACGCAGGAAAAACAATTCCAAAGTGGCGGGGATAAATTCCAGCCTGTGCAGGTGCAGATTGTTTGTTGATATGAGCTACAAGCTGATGTCCATATAGGTTTAGAATAATGGAGTTGGTTGCTTCTCTCCCGACAGTACAGCCCAAACCGTCAACATAGAATTTCTTGGTGTCGGGGATATTCTCAATCGGGAATGCCAGATGAAATATCATATCAGCCATAGTAGAAACCTCGATCGAGTATGTTAGATTTCAGTATAAATAATCCGTGGCTAGTCGCGATCGCCCTCAACTCGATTTTAATGCTAGTCTCGATCGTGATTCCCAAGAAGCTACTAACACCAGCAGGGACAATTAATGCCTGGGGTTTGGGTGTCGTTGTCTGGGGAACTTTAGGCTGGCGTGGTTATGGGGTAGTGATGTTTTATTTTCTCGTCGGTTCAGCAGTCACACGGATTGGCATGGCTCAGAAAGAAGCTGAAGGCATCGCCGAAAAACGCGGTGGAGCCAGAGGGCCAGAAAACGTTTGGGGTTCGGCTTTTACTGCTACAATTTGTGCGATCGGTGTTGCAGCAGTTAATTTCGAGTGGCTAGATCCTAGCTGGGAACCTCTATTGATTTTGGGCTATATCGCCAGTTTTGCAACTAAACTATCAGATACAACAGCGAGTGAAGTTGGGAAAGCTTATGGCAAAAGCACATTTCTAATTACGACATTAAAGCCTGTAGCTAGAGGTACCGAAGGGGCAATTAGTCTAGAAGGTACACTCGCCGGAATTGTCGGTGGAATTCTCATTTCTCTGGTTGCTTATAGTCTGGGGATGATTACTTTTCAGGGCGTAATTATCTGTACAGTTGCAGCTTTTGTCGCAACGAATGTCGAGAGTGTGATTGGTGCAACGCTTCAGTCAGATATTGACTGGCTCAGTAATGAGTTAGTTAATGTGATTAATACTATTGTCGGTGCGGTGGTGGCTATCTCGATCGCACTTGCGTGGCATTAAGTATTAATGATTGGTGCGTTATGCTGCGGCGTTTTTATATCTCCTGGGGGAGAGGCTCCGCCAACGGGGGTTCCCCCCGAATAAGAAAACGACAAGACGGGCGCAGTAACGCACCCTACGATTCTATCAAATAATTTAAGTGTCTCAAGTTTCTATCGATCGATTAATTACTGCTGCTAAATCTGGTAGTCTGGTTAGTTTTCCTACTGATACTGTTCCAGCACTAGCAACGCTTCCAGCATCTGCCGGACTAATTTTTGCAGCTAAAAAACGCAGTCAAACTAAACCACTAATTTTGATGGCGGGTGAAGTTACTGACTTATGGCAGTTTACCACCGGAACAGATGGAGAAATTGAGATTTGGCAAGCAGTTGCCGATCGATATTTGCCCGGAGCATTGACACTAGTATTACCTGCATCTGACCTAATTCCCGCTGTAATGAATCCACTCGGAAATCACACAATTGGATTGCGCGTACCTGATTGCGATGTCGCTCGATCGATCTTACGTCAGACAGGTGCATTAGCAACGACGAGTGCAAATTTGTCTGGGGAACCACCATTACTAACTATGGCTGAAATTAGCGATCGTTTTCCGCAGGTACTTGCGCTCGATTCAGATCTAGATTCAACTATGTCTTTGATAGGAAAACCATCAACAGTGATCAAATGGAGTAACAACGGCTGGAAAATCCTCAGACAAGGCGCGGTTGAATTCCTCAACTCATAGGAAGCGTTATGCTCCGCTGTAACACACCCTACGGTTAAAGCCCAAAGCCTAATTTCATCCAAATGGCTGATTGTGGTATCTAGTTATACAACGGTAAGATTGACACCATCAAACTTACACCAGTAGCCACTTGCCCAATATCAGTAAATTCTCAGTTTCGTAGACGAGCCGAAATTAGCTACAATGGGAGGCTGTGTCATAACTTTAATGAGCAGCAATCAAGTAGGAGGTTTCTATGTCTCGCGTATGTCAACTGACTGGTAAGAGAGCCAACAACGCAATGGCGGTTTCTCACGCCCACAATCGCAACAAAAAACTACAGCAAGTGAATTTGCAGTGGAAACGTGTGTGGTGGGAAGAAGGTAATCGTTTTGTCCGTCTCAAGCTTTCCACAAAAGCAATCAAAACTATCCAACTCAAAGGTTTGGTAGCAATGGCGAAGAGTGCAGGTGTCAACCTCAACAAATGCTAGATTTCTAGATCCCCCGCTGGGGGCATCTGGCTGTCAGCGTCTTGTATGCGATCCAGCCCCAGCGACTTTTAAATGTTCCTTCATTCTCCATTCAAAGAGTGGCTAATTAACCGCTCACAGCCTCAGGAAGCAGGGTTTACGCTGTCAGAGGTGCTGGTTGCAATTTTACTAGTTACCACCTTTGTTGCCGTAGCAATGCAGGGGCTAGTGGTAGCGATGCTGCTCAAGTCAAAAGCTTTACAGATAGCTGAAGCCAATCGCTGGGTACAGGCAGATTTGGAGCAAATTCGATCGCAAATAGCTCTCAGTCAACTTTCACTTACGCCCAATCAGTTACGATGTCATCCAGCTAGTGTTGATGCTGGATTCGCGGACTTAATTAGGGACAATTTAGCCAAGGGAAATGTCACAGGAGCTAATGATTACAGCCTAATTCCTCTTGTCGAAACTAGTCAAATGGGCAAAACCTTTCAAATTGCCCGTACTCTAAGTATTCCAGTTACCCCAGAAAATACCTCAGCCAAAATTCTGGGCATTCAATATACTGTCACTCCGAGTATTGGGAGCAGTTTACAGCAGCCAATTTTCCACTTCTACACGGAGGTGATGCCTGATGCCGCGCTTTACTGTCAGTAAGCATCTGGGTTTTACGCTCATAGAATCATTAGTTGTGGTGATGATTGTCGGTATTTTGAGCGCGATTGCCATTCCGAGTTTCATCGCTGCCCAAAATCGTGCCAAGTTAAATCAAGCAACAGAAATGGTGGTGGCTAGTCTCCAGCAATCACAACAAGAAGCCATCCGTCGCAATCAAAGTTGTACGCTAACTCTCGATAAAATCACGAACAAAATATTGGGGCAACAAGGCTGTTTATTATCTGGTGATATCAATCTACCAAATCCGATCGATCTCGACTATACAGGTTCATCTGGCGAGATTCAATATGGAATTCGGGGCAATACGACTACTAATAAAACTGTGATTTTAAGAGTTGATAACAATTCTAAAAATGCTCGTTGCTTTACAGTTTCGGCACCGCTTGGAATCATTCGGATGGGTAGTTATAATGCTAATACCAGTAGTTGTAGCAAGTTTACGGGATAGTTAATAATTGATAATTGATAATTGATAGTTATGATTAGATTTTATCTGATGATTTTGAAAAGAAGTAATAGTTCAGAAGCTGGCTTTGCTTTACCTGTAGCAATCGGTATGGGTTTGGTGATGATGATTGTTGCTGCTAGTCTGATTGGGCGTGCTCAAAGCGATCGAGTCATTACCAATTCTCAACGAGAAACTAGTCGCGCATTAAGTACTGCGGAAACTGGAATTATTCGAGTCCAATCATTCCTCGATCGACACAAACTATTAGCGACTAAGAATCTCGGCGATTGGTCAAACACGTTGAAAAATTTGTCACCAACTCAGACAAGTTGCCGATTAATAGATCTAGCTTTGACTAAAAATCAGACTGAATTATTCACAAGTAATAACTGGATCGATCTAGATAATAGAGATCGAAATAAAGGGAAATATAAGATCGTCGATTATCAGTATCAAAATGGAATTGGCAAGCTAACAGTATCAGGAGAAATTGATGCCTATAATACCACTCAAAATAGTGCAAAAAGTACTCTCACCGTCGAAATACCCATCGGCAATGAATCTGCACAAATAGCACCGCCAGCATTATGGGCAAATACTTTTAATCTAAACCTAAATCAAAGAATTACTGGGCAAATTCAAGCAGCAGCTTGTCCTCAATTGCCAGCTATAGATCCAGATGGAATAGTCGGTGTGGATGTCAGCAATATCTCACTCATCAGCGGTGTACCCAGTGGACAAATTATTGCCGATCCATTTACACCGATTCCAGCTCCTAAAACTGCTCCAGCTAACGCGATTCCATTAGCTGCAATTACTGATTCAATTCAATTACCACGATTGAGTTCGATCGATACGCCCGATTCAAATGGTGAATATCATTACCTCGTAGATATTGATAATGCTACTTCGGGATACTCAATTAAATTAAAAGATTTAGATACAATTAAAATCGATGTGACTGCTACCCAAAAAGTCAATCTCTATCTCAAAGGTAACATCGATCTAGCAGGCGGTAAAACTTTGAATGTCAATCTCGATCGTCCAAATTTACGCATCTATGGTAGCGATCAAACATTAAAATTTAGTATTCAAGAGAATGCTTCCATTACAGCATTCATCCATGCACCATTTGCCGATGCCAAAAGCATCAGATCCAGCACCCCCAATCCAAATAAAAATATCACAGGTGGCTTGTGGGTAAATAGTTGGGACTCGGCTACTAGTCCAACTGAAATTCCAATTATTCAAGCAGGTGATTGGTCGGATTTTGACATAGCTAAAATAGATCAGCCAGCCCAGATTAGTCCAGTTAGTTCTTGGCAAAGAGTAGGCAATTAATTAGTTGATAGCTGATAGTTGATACTTCGGCTACGCTCAGTACAAGTAGTTAATAGCTAATTTTCTAGAATTAAATTTTAGACCCTTTACTTTGTTAATTGATGAAATACAAGATTAGAAAAACAAATGAACTCGAAGCAGGGTTTACTTTGATGGAGTTACTACTTGCATTGGTAATTACAGGGATCGTAATTTCACTTGCTGGTAGTGGCTTGTACGCGCTGATGAATGCGAATCAGCGGAGTCAAAATGAGACTAGCGAACGAATAGAACTAGAACGAGCGGTAGCTTTTATGACTGATGAGATTAAGATGTCTCAACAGATAATGACCAGCATTCCAACAGAATCTAAAGGAGATAAGATATTCAATTCAGCATCAGGAAGTAGCTTTGTACAGGTTGTGTTGGTGCTCAAGCCAGCAGCTAATAGCGGATTAACAAATCCAATTATTTATTATTTAGCAGATCCACCCAATGAAAGTGTCTGGTTAGGTCCTAGAGTAATTTATCGCTGGGGTCCAACTCTATTACAAAATGGTAATTATAGTAATGGTGATGGTTCTGAGATCGCTAAAACCAAGCCAAATAAACCAGTTGAATACTTTAATGAAGTTGTTGTCGATCGTCTGAGCGATCTAGTAATAGACGCAGCTAAAATTAATTGCGGCAGCGGCTATAATTATCTTGACGTTAATGGTAAGGCAAAAGATAGTTCAGGATTTTATGCCTGTATCTCACCGGATCAGAAGTCAGCTAAATTTTGGATATATAAGCAGCCTAATTCATCTGCTAAAAGCACAATGATTAATTCTCTAGTCGTAACGCGAAGTAATTAAAAAATCTTTTTACATGACATTAGCAATTAGTTCAGAACAACTGAAAATAATTTATGACCATGCCGAAAGTGTTTATCCCGAAGAATGCTGCGGTATTTTATTAGGTGAAATAGTGGGAATATCTAAAATAGTAGTAGAGGCTATTCTGACAATTAATGCTTGGAATAAAGCTGAGTCAGATGAAGCAGATCGAAATAAGCATAATCGATATTCGATCGATCCGCAAGATATTTTCACAGCGCAGAAGCGAGCACGATATCTTCACCTCGACATTATTGGCTTCTTTCATTCTCATCCTGATTATCCAGCAATTCCTTCAACATGCGATCGAACTCAAGCATGGGAAGTCTATTCTTACCCGATCATTTCAGTAATTAATGGCAAAGTCAGCGAGATTAAAAGCTGGGTACTGAATGGTGATGGTGTATTTCAGCCTGAAGAAATTCAAATCAGGATTTAGAGGATTTGCTGGATTTTCAGGATTGAGTTGCTTTTGCTATTTCAGTCTAATGCTCCCACGCTCCCATGCTCTCAACTGCTACCGCTGATTAATTTCAGAACTAAGTGGCTCCAAAATCTGATTCAGTACTCGCAACTGATCTGCGGTACCCATACAGATCAACATATCCTGAGCCATAATGATCGTCTCTCCCGTCGGGCCGACAATCAGATTACCATCTCGCCGTCTGACTGCCAATACCAGTGAGCCAGACTGAGAACGTAGTCGCGCTTCTCGTAGTGATAAACCAGCGACTGGACAGGTTTGAGCATCGATGAGAAACTCTTCCATATAAAATGATTGATCGCTAGCGACGATTCCGTCCATAAAATCCATCACATGGGGGCGTAAAGCAGCCGCAGCCATCCGTTTTGCCCCTGTGATGTAGGGTGAGATAACTTTGTCAGCCCCAGCTCGTTGAAGCTTCTGGACGGCTTCCTGGTTACTTGCTCTAGCGATTGCTCGAATCTGAGGATTGAGAGTTTTGGCGGAGAGGATGATATAGAGATTTTCAGCATCAGAAGGCAATGCCGCTACCAAACAAGCGGCTTTTTCTACGCCCATTTTCAGGAGTGTCTCATCGAGAGTTGCATCGGCTTGAATCGCGCTGTACCCCTCTGCTTGGGCAATTCTCACCTGTTCGAGACTAGCATCGGCAATCACAAATACCGTCCCTTCTGCTGCAAATTCAGTGGCAATTTGTCGCCCAATCCGCCCGAACCCACAAATAATAAAATGTGCTGATAAAGATTCCACAAGTTTCCTTTGTTGTCTAAGTCTTCTACCTTCAATAAAATAGCCTTCAATTAGGGCTTCGGTAAATCGATTGACGATATAACCGATCGTAATCACTCCAGCTAAAATTAGGGCAATAGTGAAAACATGCCCCCGATCTCCCAATGGCTGAGTCTCGCCGTAGCCGACAGTGGTGAGGGTGATGACAGTCATATATACTGCATCTAGCCAGTCCCAGCCCTCCACAAGGCTGTACCATAGCGTGCCAGTCAGAAATACTAGTGCAAGGGCAAAACCACCCCGTTGGAGGTCATTTCTGATTCGACGATATTTTTGTTCGACAGAATCCATTTAATTAGTTGATAGTTGACACTTCGACTACGCAATGCCAGAGGCAAGGCTTCGCCAACAGTGCAAGTAGTTGATAGTTGAGAGCTATATCTATCGCACCGTTTAAATTTCACAATATCTCTGCATAATGTATGACCAGCAAATATGGGTACTGCTAAGTACACATAGTACAGCAATACCCATATTATTCTCATGCAGAGAATCGTTAGTTAATCAGATTACAGTCCAGGAATGTTTAGTCCGCTGGTGAGTAGTTCCATCCGTTCGCGCATGGTGGCGGTGGATTTTTCGTAGGCATCCATCATTGCTGCGAGTACTAATTCGGAGAGTTCTTCGGGATTCTTGCTAGCTGCATCGGCACCGATGCTGATTTTGCGGGGTTCTTGGTTCCCGCTCAAAACTACGACAACATCGCCAGCTTGTCCCTCAATTTCCATTATCTCCAATTCTTCTTGGAGTTTTTTTGCATCTTCTTGTACTTGTTGAGCTTTTTTGAAGGCATCAGCAAGTTCTTTCATCTTACCAAGACCGAAGCCGCCAAATCCTTTTCCCTGAGTCATAATTTTTTAATTTTTTAGTCAATCTAAACAATACCCCATCTTACCGGAGTAAGGAAATTCGGGGGTGAGGGTATCCGAATGAGAGGGGTTAGGCGTTAGCTTACTAATGCCGTAGACCTAGCCTACTTACTCATAGTACCCAAGTAAAGTCTATTAATTAGAATTCCCTAAAGCCTAATCTCTAGATTAGAATTCACCCAACATCTTAACTTCAGTCTCTAATTCGATCGAATGTTCCGCTTGCACCTGGCTCTGGACGTAGTAAATTAGCTCCCTAATATCACTCGCCTTAGCATCTTGGCGGTTGATAATAAAGTTGGCATGGAGGGTAGAAACTTCGGCATCACCAATCCGATATCCTTTAAGTCCTAATCCTTCAATTAGAGCAGCGGCATATTGGGGCTTGGGATTACGAAATACGCTACCACAGCTCGGTCTGTCGTATGGCTGCTTGCTGTGACGTTTTTCTAAGTCACGGAAGGTGCGGGCTTTGATTTCTTCAGCATCACCTGCGGTGTTCAATTCAAATTTGGCACTCAAGACGATGCGGGAATCATTTTGGAGATTGGACGTGCGATAACTGTAGTCTAAGTCTTGATTGGTCAGGGTTTCGATCGATCCGTCCAGATTCAAGACATCGGTACTAACCAAGATCTCCTGCATACTGTGTCCGTGCGCTCCAGCATTCATCACCACAGCACCGCCCAGAGTGCCTGGAATCCCTGCTGACCACTCCATTCCACCCCAACCCCTACGAGCTGCCTGCCAAGCTAGGCTGGCGACCATTCTACCCGCATCTGCGGAAATAGTTCGAGTTTCGTTGTCAAACTGAGTAGCTACATGGCGTAAATGACGGGTACAAATGACTAAACCTGTCAACCCGCGATCGCTAATTAGTAAATTAGAACCAGCTCCAATAATTGTGACTGCTAAATCATTTTGCCTCGCCCACGCCAAACCAGCTTGAGTTTCTGCTAGAGTACGGGGTTCGAGATAAAATTGAGCTAATCCACCTACTTTCCACGTTGTCAAACCTTTGAGCGATACAGCGAATCTAATGGGGCAGTCAGCAGGTAGATCCAACTCTTGAGGCGAAGCTGAATCAACTTGTACTGATTGCTGAATCCGAGTAGTTAGACTCGGCGAACGGTCTTGGGAGAGTGTCATAGGAGCAAGTAGGGTTACTAAAATCGGGTGGTAGTTACCAGTAACAAAAAATTAAAAAAGTATCAAAGCTAGGTAATAAGTAAAATATTTATGTCGATCGGATGATTGAATGTATAAATAAGATTTACGACAGCTTAATTGCTTAGTCAAAACAATTTAGCATGATAATACACTAAACAATGAACTTTAGATTACATTTTCTGGTTGTTTGGTATGAGGCGTAGATTGATGAAAAGCTACGATACTCGGAATAATTTGGTTGAGATTGCCTGCTCCTAAGAATAAACAGATGTCACCCTGGCGCAGATTTTGATTCAGGTATTGAGCTACAGCTTCGAGAGTTGGTTGATAGCAAACCTGCGGATGATAATGTCCGATTTCTGCTACGACTTTCTCGCCACTGATAGCCCCAGTATCTAGTTCTCCCGCGCTATAGATGTCTGTAATCACCACCAAGTCAGCATCTTTAAAAGATTGGGCAAACTCAGTGAGAAATTCTAAAGTACGGCTATAGCGGTGAGGTTGGAAGATGGCTACGACTCGCCCCTTGGCACCAACTCGCAAGCGAGCAGCACTGAGCGTGACGAGGATCTCACTGGGATGGTGAGCATAGTCGTCGATAAAAGTAATGTGGTTCTGATATCCTCGAAGTTCAAACCGTCGTTTGGCACCATCGAAGCTAGCTAATCCAGGCGCAATTGCCGAAAAGTCTAAGCCAATCTTACGACCGACTGCAATCACGGCTAGAGCATTACTCAAGTTGTGTTTGCCCAACACTCCTAGTTCTAATGTGCCCAATAATTTGCCATATTCATATATGTGGGCAGAAGTTCCGGCTGAATGATAATTAATATTTGTTGCGGTATAGTCAGCAGCTTGTCCAGGCTCAACAGCATAGGAAATAGTTGGCTGGATCTGTTCGCGCACGACCTGACAGTCTACGGATCCGATCGTGATCTGACATTGATGTTTAAATGTGGTAAAAACAGCGATCACCTCATCTAGACTCTTATAGTGGTCAGGATGATCTAACTCAATATTAGTAATTATCCCAATCTTGGGCGCGTGCTTGACGATCGATCCATCCGATTCATCCACTTCCGCGACAAAATATTCGCTCTTGCCCACCCTGGCATTACCATCCCACGCTGTCACCTCACCACCCACCACAATCGTGGGATCGACACCTGCTGCTACCAACATATAGCCAATCATGCTGCTAGTCGTCGTTTTGCCGTGAGTACCAGCCACTCCGATACTTGAGTACTCAGTAATTAATTTTGCCAGTACATCCGATCGATGAAAGATTGGGCAACCCAACCCCAGAGCCGCTGCCAGTTCTCCATTTGTTTTCCCAATCGCTGTCGAGCAGATGATCTGTGGCGTAGAATGCCCCGATGGATGATCCTGAAAATAGTCTAAATTGCTGGCATCCTGCGAGAGAAAGATGTGCGCGCCTTCGGCTTCTAGCTTCCGAGTAATATTTGTCGATCGAATATCGGAACCAGAAACAGGTAATCCTCGTCGTGCTAGCACATAGGCAAGTCCTGACATCCCAATCCCCCCAATCCCGATAAAATGGATCGGACGACCACCAAAATCAATAACATCACCCATAATATTTTCCCACCAGCCAGATAGATCGCACCTTGTCAACAGGCGTTATCATACCAATAATTGTTTGTTTTCGCTCTAATTTCGCCAGCACAGTCTCGCGAAACCAGGATCGGTCAATCTCAACTAAAAATTTGATACAAATTACTCCTGTTTGAAGATGTCTAATCAAGGTACGATCTAGAGCCTAACCAGCCTAGTTCTATCTGGCTCGATCGAGCTGATGCCTACTCTTCCGTAGAATACTTCAAGCAAGACAATCGCTTTTGATGGAATAACTATACCAAATTTCACCAATTAGTCCAGAACTTTAGATAAAGTTACATTTCATTAGTACTAAAAAGATAGATCTCGATCTCGACCCCGATCTTTACTACAAGCAGGCGAAGCCAAATTCCCGAACCTCGATCGGGATTTTTAGGATTTAAGGATTTTCAGGATTGGGTTGCTTGTGGTGTCTCGGATCTGAACTTCCTAACTCCCAACTCTCAACTCCCAACTTTTTACTTCTTGGACACTCGGACGGGTGGATAGTAAAATAGAATTTATGAGCGAGAAAGAAAAATCAGACAGCATCAAAATTGTTGCCGATAATCGGCAAGCGCGGTTCCTCTACGAAATCCTCGAAACTTACGAAGCGGGGATTGAGTTGATGGGAACTGAAGTAAAGTCCATTCGCCAGGGCAAAGCTAACCTGCGGGATGGCTATGGTTTGCTGCGTCAAGGTCAAATCTGGCTGCTGAATGCTCACATTTCGCCGCACACTTCTACCGGAGCATATTTCAATCACGAGCCGACACGCACCCGTAGACTGCTGATGCACAAGCAGGAGATTCGCAAGCTGACTGGCAAAGTCGAGCAGCAAGGTTTAACGCTGGTGCCATTGAAGATGTATCTGAAGCGCGGACGGGTAAAAGTCACGATTGCCCTAGTTAAAGGGAAAAAGCTTCATGACAAACGCGACGATCTCAAGAAGAGAGACGATAAGCGAGATATGGATCGGGCAATGAAACGAGTGTAGATTTTAAAAAGGACGAATTGCGATCGAAACATCTGCTACATTTGTCCCTGTTGCACCAATGATCTGTAGATCTCCCAATTGATGAAAGAATGGATAGGCATCATGTCGATCGAGTGCTGATTGAGCATCCAATCCTAGTTCTAAAGATTGATCGATAGTCCTTTCATTTACGGTTACGCCCGCAGCATCTGTCGGCCCATCTGTACCATCAGTTGCCAGTGTGATTACCCATGCCGGAATATTATGTTTGGCTAATTCGATCGCGGCTGCTAATCCTAATTCCTGATTTCGCCCACCTTTACCTGTGCAGTTTTCAGGTAAATTAACAGTGGTTTCACCGCCATAGATTAAAATAGTTCTAGCTGGTCTATTGATGATTTCTCTGGCAATTTCTACACCTCTAGTCTGTGCTTCTCCATCTAGTTCAGTGGTAACAATTTCTGGATTGTAGCCCAGTTGAACCGCCATTTCTGCTACAGCTTCACAAGCTTGGAGATTATTTCCAACTAAGATATTATCGGCATGAGGATGGTTGGTTAAACCTGATGCGATCGAGCTAATGGGATCGCCAATTACATCTGATAGAATTAGTCCAATTACTTTGCCTTCACCAACTTTTTCTACTAATCCACCACCTTTCAATCGATCGATCCTCGATCGCACCGCATTAATTTTCTCGATCGACAATCCACCGCCTAATAATGCTATCCCGATCGCTTGTAGTGCCGCAAGTGAAATATTTTGTTCGGGATCGACGGTGTTAAGGTCGATAGATTGGCTTAATATAGCCTTGTGTATTAATTGTTGAGTATCTTGGCTAATTTCAGGCGTAGGTGGATTAGTTAATAATTCATTTAAAGCACTCCAATTTCGCGGTGCGACGACTAAAGCAGAAGCACCTCCAGAAACACAAGCTAGCACTAAAGTTTTCTCGGTACAACGGTTGATTAACTGCCAGATTCGATCGCCAGCATCTAGACTTCGATCGTCAGGAACTGGATGTGCTGATTCCATTGCGTCCCAATTAGCTGGGAATTTAGCATCACCTAAATGATCGTATTTAGTAACAACTAATCCTTGTGAAATTCGATCGCCAAAGAGTTCGTGAATCGATCGAGCCATTGGCACAGAACCTTTGCCGACAGCGACACACAGAATGTCCTTATTGGTTAGATTAATTGTGTTGTTGCCGATGACTAGACGATCTCCATCTAGCTGCAAGTGATTTTGGATCGCCCCATATGGATCGACTGCGGCTAATGCTGCTTGGATTAATTGTTCGATCGTCTCTTTCATACCAATTTTTAGTGCTGAGTGGGACTAAACTGATTATCTTTACTGCGCTTTTCGCCAAAGAGATGACGGTTATCCGAACTACATACATCATAAGCGAATTAGTATGCTGTCAATAGTTTGTTACAAAAATTAATGTTAAAATTGAGCTAGTAATTCACTGTCACCCATACTAACAAGCGCAATGTACAACCCAATTGACAGAAATAACCCTTTTGGCGAACACGTCCCTACCCTAGACATGGATCTGCTCCAAAAGTTGATTGGTCAACAGTCTCGGCACCGACCAATCTTTGAAAACATCGCTATTCTTGGTTGTGGGTATGTGGGCGGTACACTAGCTGATTATTGGCAATATCAGGGGCACTTTGTCACAGGGACAACCACTAGTAGAAATCGAGTAGCTACTCTTGCCCAAACTCTTTCCAAAGCAGTCGTCGTCAAAGGCAATGAGGTGGATGCAGTACATTTGCTGCTCGAAGGTCAAGATACTCTGGTTGTATGCGTTGCGCCAACAGGCTCCCAGGCAGCAGACGCAACAGCTTATGAAACTACCTACCTCGAAACAGCGAAGAACCTAGTTATCGGCTTGGGTGATGCGCCAAATATTAAGCAAGTTATTTATCTGAGTAGTTGCTCTGTTTATGGCGATCGTCAGGGACAATGGGTAGATGAGACTGCTGAGATCGATCCACTCGATCGCAATAGTCAAGTGGTTTATGAGGCTGAACAGACGGTACTCAACGCAGCTAATCAATCTCAAAAAGTCTGTGTGTTGAGACTGGGTGGAATTTATGGCCCAGGACGAGAACTAGTCAATATGTTTGGTGGTTTAGCTGGAATGACCATGCCAGGAAAAGGGGATCGCTTTATCAATTGGATTCACCGTGACGATATAGTTAATGCGATCGAATTTGCACGATTAAACGAATTAGACGGAATTTATAATTTGGTTGATGATAGTCAACTTACGATCAAAGAACAGGTAAAACTGGTCTGTAACTCCTATGGACTGCCATCAGTTCACTGGGATGCCTCTAAATTTAGTCCTCCACGCAAAAGCCTGCAAGTCAACAACCAGAAGCTAAAAGCAGCCGGATACGATCTGATTTATCCTCAAATTGTCGTCTAGACAAACACTAAAAACCGATGATTTAAAGCTGAATGTTAATATCCAAAGATTTTCATTCACCTTTTACTCGACTATCCTTAATACCTAATCATTAATTATGAATACTTCTGCCGGACTTAGTTTTGAGCAACAATTTAGTTTGAGGCTCTACAAAGAACAGGTTGGACATCTGGATCTATCAACAGCACAAGACATGCTGCTGGAAGTCCTCCGTCAATCGATGGTGAAAGAAAACCTGTTCAAGCAAATGATTAGAGATGGTATTTAGCTTCAATAACCTAAACGTAGTACGATCTAGCTGTCACCGATTTTCTGCCAGCTATGCGTCGCGACACCATTTTCTACCAGCTTTTCTCCCAATCTCCCGCACTGCTGTTTGACCTAATTCCTAATCCACCTGCGAATATTGCTGGCTATACCTTTGATTCTGTTGAAGTCAAAGAAACCAGCTTTCGCATCGATGGTGTATTTTTGCCACCCGAAAACAGCGGGAATGTCTACTTTTGTGAAGTCCAATTCCAAAAAGATAACCTTCTCTATGAAAGATTCAATAGCGAGGTCGGTATCTACACCTATCGCTGTCGCAATCAATTTCATGACTGGCGAGCCGTGGTAATTTATCCCAGTCGCAGCGTTGAACAAGAACAACTAGTTACCGTCAGTGAATTTCTTGCTAGTGGACGGATTACTCGTATCTACCTAGATGAATTGAGTACTGTCGAATCACTCCCCATTGGCTTGGAATTGATGCTGCTAACTATTCTAGAAGACGACAGCGCAATATCCACAGCTAAATCGCTGATTAGTGGATCTCAGCAGCTCCCTGATAGCCGTGCGATAATTGAGATGATCTCAACCATCATGGTTTACAAATTTACCAAACTAACCAGAACCGAGGTAGAAGCAATGATTGGAATTACCTTAGAGCAAACCAGAGTTTATCAAGATGCCAAAGCTGAAGGCAAGGCTGAAGGCAAGGCTGAAGGCAAGGCTGAAGGCAAGGCTGAAGGCAAGGCTGAAGGCAAAGCTGAAGGCGTGAATGAGGGTCGTCAGGCTGAAGGTCAATCTTTGATTTTGCGGCAATTATCAAGACGATTTGGGACTTTATCTTCGGAAGTCAATGCAGCCGTTATCGCTTTGCCTTTGGCAAAATTAGAGGATCTTGGGGAAGCATTGCTAGACTTTCGAGAGATTACCGATTTAACAAACTGGCTAGAGGTTAGCAGCCTGTAGGGGGAGAGATACTTTGCGCGGGTAAAGCTTGCGTTTTTGCTACAAACAATTTGTGAGTATGCAAAATGGATGTTGGTGCGTTACGCTGCGGCGTTTTTATTCTCCTGGGGGAGATATAAGAAAACGACAAGACAGTCGCGGTAACACACCCTACAATAGCCCAAATTATTACCGTGCAAAGTATATGTTCAGCGAATCACTATCATCTTAATCGACGTAATTTCACCATAAAGAAACCATCCATTTGTTGACGATGGGGCCAAACTTTGATCCAGCCAGCGTCGCTGACTAGACTAGCCATCAGTGAATCAAGTGGTGGTAACTCAATTTGCCAATCGGGATGGGTTTTTAAAAATGGCAAAATTATATCTTCATTCTCGATCGAGCATACCGTACAAGTCGCATATACGAGCACGCCGCCAGGTTTAACCCAGGTGGCTGTATTCGCCAGTAATTTAGCTTGTAATTTGGCTAGATCCTGAACTTGGGCGGGTGTTTTTTGCCATCTGGCATCAGCGCGGCGATGGAGGGTGCCGAGTCCTGAACATGGTGCGTCTAATAATACTCGATCGGCAGTATCAATTAATTCACTAAATCTACAGCTATCCCCAGTTAAAATTTTAATATTTGTTAACTGCAACCGATCGATACTTTGCTGCAATTTCTTGAGCCTTGAAGCTGTTTTATCGAGGGCAAGCACCTGTCCCGTATTACCCATCAATTCAGCGATGTGGGTGGTTTTGCCGCCTGGAGCTGCACAGGCATCAATGACTGTTTCATGGGGTTGCGGATCGAGTAAATGAGTGACAAGTTGGGCACTACTATCTTGGATCGTCCATGCGCCTTCATGATAACCAGGTAACCTGTCGATCGCCCCGACATTCCCCACAAATCGTAATCCTTGGGATAGATAGGGTAGCGGCTCAGACTCAATCCCAGCAGCTTGAAAGGTATCAATTAATTTAGTTCGTTGTTGCTCTGGATTGGCAAGATCTGGCAGGATATTTACCCGCAGATCGATTGTCGGTGATTGATTGAAAGCTTGACACAATTGTTCAGTTTCGACAGATCCCAATTCTGTCACCCATTGTGCGATTAACCAGTCAGGAAAGCTATATAAAGTACCCAATCGACTAATTGGATCTACGGGTAGATTTAGCACCTCTGCTTGCCCAGCTTGCAGCCGGATATATTGGCGCAGGATGCCATTTGCCACGCCAGCTAAACCAGTTAAACCATTTGATTTTGCTAAATCTACGGTGGTGTTGACAGCAGCAGATTCAGGAATGCGATCGAGATAACGAAGCTGATATAATCCTAGCCTTAATAGTTGTCTCAATTCTGGTGGTTGACGATGGGCGGGTTGCTTGGCAAGTTGATCGATAATTGCATCGAGGGTGCGTTTGCGACGGATGATACCATTGACTAATTCTGTAAATAAATGTCGATCGACTGTAGATAATTCAAACTTACTCAACAATCGATCGATCACAATATCTGTATAGCTACCAGTCTCCAAATCTTTGAGCGCGAATAAGGTGAGTTGACGAGGATTCATGGATCGAGAGTGTGGGGGATTGGGAGATGGGGAGATAGGGGGACTGGGAGACTGGGGGACATAACTTTTAATTCACTATTCACTATTCACTATTCACTATCCACCATTCACCAATTAAAATTTTGGTGTGATTCCGTCCCAATTAAAATCATTTAGTCTGAAACCAATTGAGCCTAATTGGAGCGTGGGATTGTAACGGAGGATAAAATTATAGGTGCGGCGACTGTATTCTAGATAGTAATCAGTGCTGACTTGTTTGCCAGTATCGAGGTTGATTGAAGCTTGAATACCTGCTCGAAGTGGCCCACTAATTTGTTGGCTAATACCTGCCGATAATAGTCGGTTATCTGCGACTCGATCGAATAAAAATGGTGAACTATTATTACCCCTAATCTGTTGAAAATAGCTTAAATTAAACCCCGTATAGTCAAAGCTTTGCTTAGAAAAATTGCCGATTTGACCCTGAATGCCAACACCATAGCCGATCGAAGATTGAGCATCACCGTTGCTATAGCTACTCAAGGCACCTTTAATTCCAGTATTTAGTTGAAGATATGGAACTACTGGAGTCGGACTATAGTTATATGCTTCAGGTCGATCTGGGGATAAACTGGAACCTTCCCATAGTCGAAAACTTTTATTGAGATTCGTGTTTACTTGATATCGATTGAGTACAGCTAGATCGTTCGATCTGATCGGTTTCAGTAAACTTTGTCGATCGGTATTAGCGGAAACAATCTGTGCGCTAGCTTGATAATCAAGGACAATTCCGGTATTGCCAATTGGAATATTTGGCGAAGTCAAAATCCCTCCGAAACTTGACTCAACTTCCTGGAATCCTAGTGAACCATTAAAGATCCGTTCACGATAAACAGCTTCACCTGTTAGTTGATGTGGCAAACCCAATAAGCTAATATTCTTATTAATACTAGCTTTTGCCCGCAAGTTATTACTAAATCTATTCAAATTCAGGCTTGCTAATGCGGCTGAAACTTTAATCGTAGTATCAGGAGTAAGATCGCCTTCAATACTTGTCTTCAGTCCAAATACTGAGCTATCAATAAAAGTTAAGTTGCTAATTGCCCGTTGGATAAAATATTGGGGTGTAACTGTTACCCGAAATCTCGGATCGAAAACTGGATAGAAACTACTTTCAATAAAAATGCCACCCCGCTCATCAGCATCGATCCCAATATTAAATGGTATGCCTAGACTAAAAAGATTGGAATCTTTGCCATTCTTATTGATGATAAATCGATCTTTGACGAAGGGAATATTGAAGTTATTTTCAATCGTAATCCGTCCATTGTCGATCGCAACTTCATCTTCTTCACTATTGAGCGTTTTAAACTGTGCTCGATTGGCTTTGATCTGAAGCTCAGGCGGTGAGAAGGGATCGTTAGTGATTCTAATTTGCTCTGCTGTTACTTTTTCTCCCGCAAAATCAACTTTTCCTGCCTGAAACCGCAGGCGATTAATTGAACCAGATGATTTGACGATCGGTTGACCATCAATGGGTCTATCGCTGCCGATAATCACGCCAGAAGATCCAGTATTCTGAATTCTAGTAACTGGTTGATCTCTGCGAAGTCGATCGCTTAATAATGGTTCAGGAAAGTTCTTTTCACCAGCAGGAGTGGCTGAAGCTGCTTTAGTTGTTGCATTCAAATCTCGAACTAATGTGGGCTGATAAATATCACCTCGCGCATCCAGGACACTGCCACTATCTCGATCGAAGTTGTAATCAAATCGTTCGCCATAGAGGATCTGTTTGCCACGAACTAAGACTACATTACCCTCAGCAATTGCCAGTTTAGTTTTGAGATTTACCGTCAATCGATCGGCATTAAGAATTGCTTTATTGAACCGAACAACTACTTTACCAGTAGCCGTAACGATCTGAGTCTGGTTGTTAAATTCTTGTTGCTCGGCATTGAGCTGCACCGAGCTAGCTGGATTGCCTAGCTTGATAGTTGGAGACTCTCCCACTTCACTTTGGACGACGGTATAAGTCAATGGTGCGGCGGGTACAGTTTGAACTGGCTTCGTCGCTGGTGCAGACGGTACAGCTAGATCTCCAGCGAGGACAGGACGTAGAGAAAGGCCGATTGAGTAGTAGGCTAACAGCAATAAATACTGGACAATTTTCCAACTTTGCTGACCCAAATACCCATCCAACTTTTTCCCCACGCTGCTATGTTCCATCTCGATCTACTTGTCTGATAATAATTATTCAGACAGATCGCGCTGGTTTGGGTTCCGCGAAGGGTCATTGGATAAAAACCCAAAGATGAATACTAGTAGGAATAATCCCACTACAATGTTGACTGCAATTTTTAACGTTCCCATCGATCGATTAGCTCCGTGAGTTTACATGACACTGCTTCTTATCATAGCTGACTATCTGTAACCGATGTCAGGAAATTTCGTAGCAATTGCATCCCTGAATTGGTCAAGATACTTTCAGGATGAAACTGGACTCCTTCGATGTGGGGATAATCCCGATGACGGACACCCATAATCGTCCCATCTTCCACCCAGGCATTGATTTCCAAGCATTCTGGAAAGGTGGCTCGATCGATCACCAGACTATGATAGCGGGTAGCGGTAAAGGGATTGTCCAAACCCCTAAATACACCCGTCCCATCATGGTGAATTTCGGAAGTCTTGCCATGCATCAAAATCGGTGCCGCCACCACATCACCACCAAATACCTGCCCAATACTCTGATGCCCCAAACATACCCCCAAAATGGGATACCGAGTACCCAATTGACTGATAATCGATAGGGAGACACCCGCATCCTCAGGACGACCAGGCCCAGGTGAGATTAAAATCCCATCAGGATGCAGCTCTTCGATCTCGGCTAGAGTAATTTCGTCGTTGCGATAAACGCGAATATCCGCAGCAATCGGCAACTCCTGTCCGAGTTCGCCCAAGTACTGGACGAGGTTGTAGGTGAAGCTGTCGTAATTATCAATAACTAAAATCATCACTAAACTGGCTTGACTGACTGTATCGACAATTATAGGTTCTGCTGTCAGCCCTACGATCGAAGATCGAACAACCCGATCGCGTAGCGTGCCAACGGCAATCGAATCTCGCCTATTTCCTATCTACCGCTGTCAAGAAGACACCTCGATCGACAGGAATGATGTCTACGTCAAACTAGATCTTTTCCCTACCCTCTACCCCCTATTCCCTATCCCCTAAATGGCTCTTGACCGATGCCATATTTAGTGGTTTACTGAGTAACCGCTCGGAATAAAACGCTATATGTTGGTTTTGTATAGCTAGTGCGGTCATGCTTTGTGAATGAAAATACGGCTCACTTTTACGTCGAAATATGATTGCACAACTAAATAGTCATCCAAGAAATACGCTCACACTCCACAACCAGATCAGAATAGTAAACACAACAGTAGACGAATTCAGTACAAAAATCGTTGCTGATGCACTCAAGATTGCCGTCACGGGTAGAAGAGTTCTAATCGTTCAATTGCTCAAAGGTGGGATTCGCCAAGGACACGATCGAGTAATGAATCTTGCCCAGAATCTGGACTGGATCAGATGTAATTTGATTCGGAATATCTCAGTATCAGATTTAAACGATCTAGAGTTGCATAATTTTCAACAGTTATGGAAACATGTGCGTGGTGCAGCTAAAACTAGTGAATATTCGCTGCTAATTTTAGACGATCTGAGTCTGTCGATCGAGCTAGGTTTAATTAGTATTGAAGCTGCGACTAACTTTCTGACTACACTACCAGAGGATCTGGAAGTTACCCTGACAGGTACTAGTTCACATCCAGCAATCTTGGAATTGGTGAATGGTGGATAGTGGATAGGTAAGTAACGTGCGTTCAGAATAAGAAAAAATCGATCTGCTCCGTTGCTGCATCGCCCTCTGCGAAGGCAGACGCTACGCGAACAAATGAATTTGCGGATGCGCGTACTGTTCGGGTTCCCCGACAGTTTAGCGCACCAAGCGGGGGCTAAAAGCAAAAGTTCGTTTTAACGAACTGAGTGATTTGGCAGTTCTCTTCACTTCGTGACGCTTCGCGAACAGAGAACTTTTGCTTTTAGCCCGTTGGCGTAGCCTATCCGAAGGATACACTTGAGTTCAGGGCGATGCAGCAACGGAGCTAGGAAACATTGAATGGATCTCCTTAATTTGAACTCACGTTAAGTAAGTAATCGTAGTATGGGCACTGCCCAACAACTAGGCTTAACGCCGTAACAATAGACATGAAAACCCCGATATTCTCTTTAGAATATCGGGGTTTTCTATCTGCAAAAATCCCAAATTCTATCTGTAGCTTTGGCGATTTTCGCGCTCATCTGCTAATGGACGACTGCGGCTAGAACTGCGTCCACTATCGACTCGATCTTTAGCTTTACTGGCACTGCGTTTGAGCGCGTCCAAACGGGACTCATAGTGCCGACGCTTGCTCTTTTTGGGAGTATCATCGGTTAATGTTTTTAGGGCACTACCTAGACTCTTGTAGGCATTGGGTAGAGTATATCCAAACCGAACTGCTAGGGCGATCGCTTTTTCATCAGCATCGATCGCTTCCTTGAGATATCGATCGCTATTATTGCGAGCATACAGCCGATAACCCGACACGCCACATAGCCCCAAGGCGAGGATCAGTAATAAACCATCTTGCACCCATAGTTCACCCACAGCACCACCTAGCCCGATCGCTAGAGCTGCCATTTCCCAGCCATCGCGGGAGATAGTATCATTTTGGACTCGTGCAACTTCATGCCAAAACAACAGATTTCGTTGATCGAGAGCCAGCCGCTCCCACTTGACGAGATCGATCTGGATTTCAACTTGATCTTTGCCCAATTCTTCACTGCGAACTAGGGGTGGATTGACTTCGACAGTAGTTTCTACCGTTACCCAGCTTTGGAGTTCCGGTGGGAGCAAACTTTTGAGCCGACGCAGTTCACTCATTTCAGCGCGAGCAGAGGCAGCGGAGTAGGATGTCATGGCGATAGTTTAGGTCGATCGTGGTTACTATTTTAACGAATTTTTGACTGAGGATGTTAAACCTGAATATTTCCCAGATTACACCATACCTATGAGATCGATCGCAGTGAAATGCGATCGATGATGTCATTCTGGATTGGTTCGGTGGTAAATGTTCCTGATTGAGTGTCCAAACCAGCGGATCTATCTAAAACTATTGAGTAAATCCAGATGAAAGATAATTTATTAGTACTGGGCACTTTTTGCACATTGATGACTATGATCGGCATCACAGCGATCGCTAGAGCTGATGTTAGCACTAGTATGCCCAGCGAAGAATCAGAACCAACAGAACAGCAGTCGATCTCACCCAAAATTTCACCATCAATACCACCGATTGTGATGAGTAGCTCAGAACGATCGATCTACGATCGAGTCAATCAGTATCGTCAGTCCAAAAATCTACCACCACTGACGATCGATCCGATTATTTCCGCTCAAGCCAAAGCCCACAGCGAGAAAATGGCACGAGTTGGACGGATTGGACATGAAGGCTTTAACGATCGAGTCCAGTCAGTTTCCAAAGAGATTGTCTACCGCAGTGCCTCCGAAAATGTCGGCTACAGCGTGGGTTATGCCCAGCCTGAAGCAATTGCCGTGGAAGACTGGATCAACAGTCCTGGACATCATAAAAACATGGTGGGACGCTACGATCTCACAGGCATCGGATCCGCCAGAAATGCTAGGGGCGAAACCTACTTCACCCAAATTTTTATCCGCAAAGCGTGGTATGTAAGAGATGCTGACTAATTACCACCGCCCCCCAACATGGAAGATTTTCACATATTCGATCAAGATTTAGATGATGCTGCCACCGCTCGGTATCTGACGGCTGAATCGATTGCCGTCGATACGGAGACAATGGGCTTAAACTACGTCCGCGACAGGCTGTGCCTAGTCCAATTGTTTTCGCCTGGACTGTTGACAGTAATCAAGATTGCCAAAGGACAAACTGCGGCACCTAATCTCAAACGAGTCATGGAAGCGGCTCAAGTTACCAAAGTTTTTCACTTTGCCAGATTTGATGTCGCTCAATTGCGCCATCGGCTGGGAATTGAAACCCAGCCGATTTTCTGTACCAAAATTGCTAGTAAGTTAATTCGTACCTACTCATCCAGTCACGGCTTGAAGACATTGGTGCAGCAACTAGAAGGAGTAGAACTAGATAAATCTGCCCAATGTTCCGATTGGGGTGATGCGGAAAATTTGACCGAGGAGCAGCTTCGCTATGCGGCGAATGATGTCCGGTATCTGATTAGTATGCGGGAGAAATTAACAACTAAGTTACAACGCGAAGATCGGTGGGAATTAGCGCAGGATTGTTTTAAAGCCTTACCAACAATCATCTCGTTAGATCTATTGCAGTACGAGGATATCTTTTCTCATCGTTAAATTATGCTCGTAGGGTGTGTTACTGCGCCTGTCTTGTCGTTTTCTCATTCGGCGTTTTTATGCGGGAGTTCCTCCGCATAAAAACGCCAAGACGGGGAACCCCTGTTGGCGGAGCCTCTCCCCCAGGAGAATAAAAACGCCGCAGCATAACGCACCTTTATCTTTAGTCACAAATGCTATGCCTAAAAATTCAACTACTCTTTTTTTCTTAGCAATAGTAACAATCGCCGTTATAACGACTGTTAAACAAGTTACTAAATCAAAAAATTGCGATGCTCAGGCGGTGATAAATCTTACTGACGTAACTCTCCCCTATCGAACTGATACAGGTACGGAAACCAGCCTCAGTGGAATTCCGAGAGGGAAATACCAAATTAACGGAAGTCCAGATATTTCCCAGATAGAAGTAAGTGCCATTGTGCTCGATCCCAGTCAAAATTTAATCAAAACAGTCTTAATGGTTGGGGGTGATTTTGCTGATGATGCGGAGTTTGAATTAACTGATAGTATTACTAGAACCGATCAACCAATTAAAGCCAAGGTATTAGAACGAATTTCCATCCCGTCGGCAGATATTCGACCAAAGTTCACATATTTATTCGCCCAGCCTGTAGCTCCACGATGGACTACGAAAAAAATTGCAGTACTTGAGCTAGTAGATACTGTTTCAATTTCTCACTTATATATTAGAAAAATAGGTGGTTCAGATTCTAGCTGGGTGGAAGGAAATTTCGTCAAAACTAGCGAACAAATTGCGGCAGGATATGCGCGTAAAAATAGAGGTAAGAATCGAGCATTAAAAACTAATGCTTACACTTATGGTCGTCCAGAATGCCAAGATAACTAAACTACCGATAATCGATCGAGTCGCTCGGTTAAATCTAGCGAAGCTTTCAAAGGGTGATATACCTCACCTCCATAAGATTGCCATACATAATCCCCTGAAAACTTCCGAAAACTTCCAGGCGAACCGATCGATTTCCAGACCCGATTAGCCAAAACTAAACCAGGAAATAACACCGCTAATAGCCCTCGATCTTCAATCAACTCGGTATAAGTTCTGAACTCATCGACTTCTACCCCTACCAGCGCAAACCGAAAATCTGGAGCTGATTGTAACAGTCGATATAGTGATATTCCAATTTCCGTCATCAAATAAGCAGCTTCTGGTGTATTTACACCCGTTAAACTTATCCCTTGCGGAAATACTCGACACCACCAATTGTCATCTAAATCCTGAAAAATATCCCCACGACATTCAAAACTCGAACCATCCTCCAGATTTAAAATGCTACCTTGAAAATGCTGGCAAAATTTATCGGCATCAGCTTCTGATTCTCCACATTCTGCTGATAAACTAAATGACCAAACCATAATATCAACATCTCAATTAAATTAAATTAAATTAAATCTTCAACCCGCTGCCAATATTTTTGCGTATTTGCTAAAGCTAATTCATACTTAGCCAATAACATCGTTACTCTTGGCATAATACTAACGTGGGTCGGACTATCTCTGACAGCTTCGAGATCCTGATCGATACAACCACTATCGATTTGCCAGATTAGATCTCTACCTGTGCCACCCCAAGCAATTGGTTTGCGATGTGGAGGCAGACTTTCAATCGAAATCGATGTTGACATGCCTTTAGTGTTTCGCACAGCTACTATCACTAAATTCTTGCTCTCTCCGCGCTCTGATTCAATCCGTAAACAACCGTTCGGATCGACCCATGAATCAGGAACTTCAATTGTATCGATATCGATTCCAGGTCTAATCCCTAATAATCTGGCACTCCGTCCAACTTTTGGTTGATTACCTTCTCCGACCATTGCTCGAAAATAAAATGTTGTCATTACATCTTTAGTTTTTGAGCGTACTTAGTATTATAGCAAGCCATAATACTCTGATGTTAATTTTAAAATAAGATATCCAAAAGTAAAGCCCCAACTACCAAAGTTGAGGCTTTATCTTGATTAGACTATCGATACATCTACGTTGTCGGAGGCAAGATCACTCGTTTTGCTAAACCAAGTTTTTGTAGTAACTTAATCGACCACCAAGTCATATCAATTTCCCACCACTGCCAGCCACCTTTAGCAACATTTGGATAAGCGTGGTGGTTGTTGTGCCAGCCTTCACCGTAGGTGAGTAATGCTGCCCACCATAGGTTGCGGGAGTTGTCGTCTGATTCGTGGCTGCGATAGCCAGTGATGTGACTAGCGGAATTGATCAACCAAGTGCTGTGCCAAAGAATTACCGCTCGGACGAATACACCATAAATCACAAAGGACCAACCACCGATCGCGTACAATAGCAGTCCGACTGGAATTTGGAGAAACAGGAAGTACTTGTCCAACCAGCGATAGTAAGCATCTTTAGCTAAATCTGGTGCAGCGCGTTTATATTCGTCTAACTTGAAGAACTTGGCTTTGGGATAGAAAATCCACAGCATGTGACTCCACCAAAAGCCGCGTTTGGCTGAGTAGGGATCTTTGTCCCAATCTTCGGTATATAGATGGTGCTGTCTGTGCCCTGCTACCCAGAAAATCGGCCCACCTTGGAGAGCTAACGCACCGAGAGTGGCAAATACATATTCTAGTGGTTTCGGTACGGTAAAGCTGCGATGTGTCAGTAGGCGGTGAAATCCTAAGCAAATCCCGATCGATCCAAACAGCCAGTGGAGAACAATTGCTGCTCCTAATGCCGACCAATTAAAGAACCACGGTGCGGATAATGCGATGAGATGGAACGATCCAAAGAAGAATACGTTCGTCCAACTTAATGGAGTTGTATCCTGCTTCTGTGCGTTAGTTTCAATAAAATTAGCAGTCATGAGTAATTAGGTTTTAGGCTTTAGGTGGTGAGCTATGAGTTCCAGACTATGGATTTTAGACTGTGGGTTTCAATTGATGCGTTAGATAGATTCACCTAACACCCAACCCCTAATCCCTAACCCCTAATTCTTGGACACAGCGCAAGTATCTAGGTATAGTAAGAGTAATAGGCTGCAAGTAACGCTTGCATTTATATCTTAACAATCTTTTTTCAGATCTGCAAGTGGTACTTGCATTTTATTTTTGATGGGTACTGCAACACATCTTCAGAAGCCTTCCGTCATGCCATCTTCGCGCAATCTGACTCGACAGAAACTAATCCATGCGGCGATCGAACTATTTGCTAGTCAGGGGGTCAATGAGACTACCACCAAGCAAATTTCCGAACTAGCCCAGGTAAATGAAGTGACGCTATTTCGCCAGTTTGGGAATAAGCATGGCTTACTGCTGGCGGTAATTGAAGATGCTGATGTATTCTCTCAATTGGGGCAGAATTTGATTGCCGATCTGCCGCCAGCAAGTGGTTTGGCGCAAATGCTCAGAGAGTACGCTAGCACCTGTCTCCAAGCACTAGAGCAGACTCCAGCCGTAATTCGATCGCTGGTGGGGGAGTCGGGGCAATATTCGATCGAGAATCGCCAGGGATTGGGGCGAAGTTTCGATCTGGCAAATCGGCGGGTAGCTAAGTATCTCAAGACTAATCTGGGGGAATCCAAGTCTGATTTACAGTTACCGACTGAGCAGCTAGTAAGTCTACTAAACACACTGTTGTTCGGCTATGCCACGATCGAATTAACTAGCGAATTTCATGGACTATGGCGGGATCGGGAGGATTTTCTCGATCGAGTTGTGGCTCTATTCTTAGCAGGTGCAGTACCTCAAGGTACTTTTGCGCCGACGGCAATTAATCAATCTGATGAACAAATAGTTACTCTCGATCTGCCTGAGCCAATCGTGCATCAGATCCTGCAACAAGCCAAAAAACACGGCTTGCAAACTTACGCAATTGCCTACGTGTTATTAGGAGCGGGATTGAGCGCGGGTGAGATTGTGCGGTTGAATCGATCGAATCATCTTAGCACTAGCGATCGACAGTTATTTCAGATTACCCAAGGATCAGTGCGGCAAGTCCCGATTAATCAGTGGATTATGGGCAAACGCTACGGTTCGTATCTTAAGAATCCACTGACACAGTGGCTAAGAAGTCGTAAGGATGAGGAGTTAGCTTTATTTCTAGGTGCAGATGGAGCCGCGTTAACTGAAGTAGGCTTACAGCAACAGTGGCAAGAATTAGTCGAGGAAATTATCACTCCTACAGGTGCAGCTCCAACTATTGCTCAAACTCAAGCGACTTGGTGTGTCGAAATGCTCGGCAAAGGATTGACACTCGAAGCAATGCAGACGCTGACAGGATGGGAAGCCAGCCAATTGGAGCCATACGTCAGACGATTACAAGAGCAGACAGTTTTAGAGCAAGCATTCAGTCTCGATAAAGCTGGATGATTGTGGGGGAAAGTGGGGACAGAAACCCGACTTTTTTAAAAAAGTCGGGTTTCTTGCAGTAATGGTGATTTGTTACGAAAATCAGCGAAAACATTCTTCGCAGCTAGTTTCGATTCCCAAAACGATAAAATAAGTAGCTATAAGTAGAAATACTCGAACCACCGCCTAAACTAACTACTATGCCAAGAACCCAGAAAAACGATAACTTCATCGACAAAAGCTTCACCGTCATGGCCGACATGCTGCTGAAGATGATGCCCACCAGCAAACGTGCCAAAGAAGCTTTTGTCTACTATCGGGATGGGATGTCTGCACAGGCGGATGGTGAGTATGCCGAAGCCCTAGACAACTACGAAGAAGCTCTCCGCCTCGAAGAAAATGACTACGATCGCAGCTATATCCTGTACAATATGGGACTGATTCATGCCAGTAATGGCGGTCATGAGAAAGCATTGGAACTATATTTCCAAGCTGTCGAACTAAATTCTCGTCTCTGTCAGGCTCTTAACAACATCGCGGTGATTTATCACTATCAAGGTGAAAAAGCTGCCGATGAAGGCGACATGACAGCCAGCGAAGCCGCTCTAGGTAAAGCCGCCGAGTACTGGATCCAAGCGATCAAAATTGCACCCAATAACTACATCGAAGCCCAAAACTGGCTCAAAACCACTGGCAGATCTCAGATAGATATTTATTTCTAGTGGTTTAGTATTAGAACATTGCAAGTCCCCTAGTCCTCCAGTTCGACTACGCTCACTGAGCGGAGCCGTTCGCGAAGCGTTTGCCTTCGCAAAAGTGAAACCCCACCATCAACTCCCATGCTAGATCGCGAACAAGTCCACAAAGTAGCCCTCCTCGCTCGCCTAGAATTGGCACCAGCGGAAGAAGAACAGTATGCAAAACAGATGAGTAGTATTCTTGACTACTTTGAACAATTGAGCGAACTCGATACCGAAGGCATTGAACCAACGACTAGAGCGATCGATATGAGCAATATTACTCGCCATGATAATCAATCAGAATACCAAAATCTCGAAGGTATTTATGCTGCGGCACCCGATCGCGAAACCGATTTTTTCAAAGTACCCAAAATCATGGGTTAGGTATATTTAATTAGTTACTGTTTAATATTAGTAGAGAAGAAATTGTGGCTCACTCGATCGTTACCAATGTTTGTGAAGGTATTGCCGACTGTGTAAATGCTTGTCCAGTTGCCTGTATTCATGATGGCCCAGGGAAAAATATACTGGGTACAGATTGGTATTGGATTGATTTTAATACCTGCATTGATTGTGGTATCTGCATTCAAGTTTGTCCGATCTAGGGAGCAATTTTACCTGAAGAAAGGCCAGATTTACAAGCAACACCGAGCTAGGTAAAGGTAATTTTGTCTTAATAAATTCAGGGTAGGGGTAATTCATGAAGCGGCGGTTTTATGCGGGGGTTCCCCCCGCATAAAAAACCGACAAGACAGCGGCGGTTTTATTCTCCTGTCTTGTCTCGCTTCCATCGCCCTAGAAACCCGACCGGAGCGAGCCGCTGGGGGAGCGGGCTTTCGCCAACGGGGGGAACCCCCGTTGGCATAGCCTCTCCGTCAGGAGATATAAGAAAACGACAAGACGTTACCCCTACCCTGAATTTATTAAGACCCACGTTTATTAGATAGCCTAAAAGTATTAGCTAATTCTACGCTTTAACATTCACATTAATAACGAGATCGTTGAAATCTCGATCGCCGCCACCAAGTTGATCTTCGACTCCAAAGGTATTGTTACCAAGTAGTCGGAAGTGATCTTTTTTGTCGGAGTTGGCAGGCACATAGTTGAAGTAAGCATTGAGATTACCACCGCCAATGTTGTTAGGATTGATAGCGATAAAGTCACTGAGGGAACCCTGGGAGACAACTACAGGTGCGTAGATGGAACCACCAGCAATATTTTGATCCAACTTACTCTCGGTTTTGCCTGCCTGCAATGATGTATTCCCTAGAGCATTTTTAATTGCTTCAAAGGCATAGTTTGCATCACCTGGTTTGACTGTTGTACCATCAGCAAGTTTGATGGTGCCGATCGAGTCTTCCACTTTGTAGAAACCGATATTATTGTTGTAAACTGCGGAGCTTTTGGTCGTAATATCTACTTTAAGCGTACCTGTTGTACCCGTAAGATCGATCGTCCGTCCTTCTGCCAAGCCTTGAGATTTTGCACCAATTGCTACCGTTGGTACGGCAACATTTAAGTTGGTGACACTAAGTACCAATTCATCCTTGTTAACTGACAGATTGTAGTCACCAAAGAAGTCTCCATCAGTATCTTTGCTCGTGAGCTGGATTGGACTAACTCCATTCACCTCAGGGGACGAAAATAGAACATTAGTTGGTGTTTGACCATTAGCAATCTGTTGCTTAATATCGGCGATCGATCCATCTTGAACTTCAAAAAATCCATAGGTATTTCGCTCTAGGACAATTTCTCGTTTGCGGGAGGATTCAAAGAAGTCACCGCCCAATGTGGAGAAGATCGATCGAGCTGAATTAGTAGCAGCTTTGAGATAGCCTGCGGCACCTGGTGCTATACCGTTAATTTTTCCTGAGGCATCGTCTACTGCAAATATGCCGATTTCATTAACTTTACTACTTGGCTTTTGACTAGTTGCACTGATGCCAAATCCAACGGCACGAAATACTGACAGAAAGTTGCCATTGCGATCGAAAATTGGGGCTGGACTTGTGAAAGCTACTTCTGGGGGGTTAGGAGCAACTCCGCTTTGGAAAATTCTGGGGTCGTTTTCATTTAGAGTAGGACCGACGGGAAGCAGTGGTATTTCCTCTGTCGTAGAGTCAAAGAGAACCAACGGTAGTTCTTCTGTTGTCGTGACAGTTGGGTCACTACCTGCCACTGTTTGAACGCCACCTCTTTCGTTTGGTAGAGGATTCTGTCCACGAGTTGGGATTGTTTCACTGCCAACGATTGGATCGATAACAGCCGTTGGTATTACTGCTTCAGCCACAACTGCATCTACTAACGAAATTGGGCTGGCTGGATTGTCTGAAGTCGGACTGGTAAGATCGATCGAAGTTGGTGGTGTAGGTGATGCGAAGTTACGAGCAAATAACGGTTGATCTACCTCGTTGCGAGCAAGTAACGTTGGATCTATCTCTGTGATTGATTTTGGGTTGTCACCAATGATCGGATCGGCAACCGCCTTTAGTATTTCTACTGTTGGTTGCACTGCGTCTAGCACTACTGGCAAAGCTGCTGATACAGTTTCTGTCTCAGATTTTAGCAGTCTTCCATCGTCCGCGACTACAGGTAAAATAACCTTATCTATCAGTGGAACAGAGCTTTTACCTTCAGTCGAGCCGACGACTTCTACAGCTTGGATGGCACCTGCGAGGGATATTGTGTACTTGCCTTCGGTAGCATTAATTACCCGAATTTTGTAATCAGTGCCGACGATCTCGGCATTCTTAACAAATTTAAGTGCTTCAGAGCTGCTAGAAGTAGATTGAGCATCAACACTATTTGTTTTGGTGTTGATCAATTGGACGACGGTGATCGCGCCTGGAGCAATGCCTGCGGGTGGCTGAACAAAGATATTGGTCGATCGAGTTTCACCAATTTTGACACTCCCAATGTCTCGAAACTCATTGCCCGCAGCCAGCAAAAATGGGAGATTATTGGGATCTATGACGTTTACACTACTAATATCGAAATCATCATAGAACTGACCATTGAATGGACTGGTGGGATCTACGATTCTAGGATTGTTACTAGTTAGAGAACCACTAATATTTTGACCTGAGATGATACTTGTCATATGTTCGGGGTTAAATCTGTCTGTTGATGGGATTAAAGCTTACAAGGTAGATTACACGTACCTTGTAGTCATATATTACCCATAAAAGCGACATTAGCACCATGCTTGACAATTTTGTTTTGTCTAAAAGCAGATACTTCGATACAACCACCAGAACTAGTCAATCACGATCGATCGTCCTAGTCGCCCACCTTGGCACGGAAGATCAGCTTTTCCCCTTGTCGATACCCAACATATCTCACCGTAACTAGCCCATCAAGATTGGCAGTCCCTGAAACTAGTTGATGCCAGCGTGGATCGTAACTAACTTTGTCTCCAACTGCGCCGATGACTGTAATATCCCATGATTGAATTAGCCGATCGATCGATCCCATCAATGGCAATATCTTACTAACTGGAAAGTCAGGATTATTGATGGCTGCATGTTTTGCCGTGGGAAAATAAGTCAGAAAGGATTCTAATGTCTGTAAACTTTGCAATTGAAATTCTGCTTGTAGGGTTTCGCGTTGCTGTTGAAGTTGTTGCTGAAGCTGCTGATACTCTTGTTGTAGAACTTCGATAGATCGATCTGGAGATTTAGACTCGCGATCTCCGAAAATGCTGATGAATTCATCGATCGAGATCTGAAGAGTGTCACTGATTCTGACGATCGATTCCCAGCGAAGGGTGTTGATGTTGCCGGATCTGAGCTTATTAATCGTATGAGCAGAAGTTTTAGTCGATCGAGCTAATTCTCTGAAGCTACTAATGCCTACTTTGTGCATTAATTTATGTAACTGTGGGGTTCGTTGGCGACAGCCTCTCTTTGGAGAATCGATACTCATCTGGAATAAATACTAAAATTGAACAACTCCATCATAGAGATTGTTGATTATCCATTAACATCCAGAATGTTGCTGCTTCCTTACGAACCACCCGCAACTAAAGTGCGGGCTAATAGCAAAAGTCCACTTAAGTGGACTTAGTTACGCTAGCCCGCGATTTATCAGCGGGGCGGGCTAGGCTTTTACTAGTTTCTAATGTGTTGCACAAGATGATTAATTACTGATCGAGTAAACTTCTCAGCATCCAAGCAGTCTTCTCATGCAACTGTAACCGCTGGGTAAGCAAATCAGCCGTTGGCTCATCGCTGGCTTTCGCCGCAATTGGATAGATCGATCGAGCCGTCCGGCAGACAGCTTCTTGCCCCTCAACCAGCAGCTTAATCATCTCAGTTGCTTTTGGTACTGTAGTTGTTTCGGGAATCGAACTCAATTCGGAATACTGAGTATAACTACCAGGTGCGGGAAATCCCAGTGCCCGAATCCGTTCGGCAATCAGATCTACAGCTAAGGCTAGTTCAGTATACTGAGTTTCAAACATCAAGTGCAATGTCTGAAACATCGGCCCAGTCACATTCCAATGGAAGTAATGTGTTTTGAGATACAAGGTATAAGTATCTGCCAACAGCCGTGATAAGCCATCGGCAATTTCCTTGCGGGTGTCTGCATCAATTCCGATTTCTACTTGCATCATTGTTGTTGGTGCTCCTGAAAATATTTACCAATCCCTACTCCTATTTTACGCATTATCTTTACTGTCTCTGTTCCAGACACATCAAAACTTTACTCTCACTGTTGCGAGTGGGGTTGGGATCGATTATTCCCCGCTCTAACAAAAATTGCGATCTTTGAGATCGATCGTGGGCATACTAAACCGAGAGCGATCGAGCCTGAGTAAAACGATCGCTGATATTTCCACGCTCCGCGAACGATATTTGTAAACGAGATATCAACATTCAATTCTCATTCTGAGAGGCTTCGCCAACGACACATCCACCCCACCATCAGATAAGCCGACTAATCTTGGCGAATATCCAGTCTTGAACCATCTACCATAATTCTTACACAACTAAATATGGAAACTAATATTACGAATACTAATGCAGCTTTAGTCCCTGTTACTGTCACAGATCTAACTGTTATTCGCAACCCGTCACAACTTACCAGCATTGAGGGAACAGTATATTTTGCTGGAGAAGTTATTAATAGTGGTAAAGGAGATGAACTTTACAAGTTAAATCCAAGCGGTCAGCCAATATTAGTTGGAGAAGTAAACAAATCTTCTCGTGGCTCTAGCGTTCAAATGATTACTAACGTCAAAGGTATCATATACTTTCAAGCCTATGATGATAGTCAGAGAGGGCTGTATAGAATAGATCCAACTACTGGTGTACCTGTTCGATTAAGCGACCTAATTATCTTTACGTCAAACACATCAAAAGGAGTTAGTGCCAATATAGTTAATATTGGTGATAGTGACTACTTCTTGGCGAATTTCGGCAACAAAAAACTCTGGAAAATAGACCGAATTTCCGGTGCTGTATCTCAAGTTACACCAACTGGATTACCTGCTGATTTTAGTTTTGATATTGGTGAATCAACCAATGTGACTGGAGATCGTACTATCAACAATACGTTAGCGATTGGAGATAACTTATATTTCCGAGGTAATGGTCAAGTCTGGAAATTCAACCCGATCACAAACAATACAACTGCAATTGAAATCCCTAATCAGGTAAAATATTTTCCAGGGGGGCTTTATCAACTGGGTGATAAATTATTCTTTACAACAAATGCTTCTACTAGTAAAGAGCTGTACAGAATAGATGCTGCTAGTGGATCTGCTACGCTTGTTAGCGATCCTAACTTTATCCTAAACAACATCGATGATAGTAGTTTTGTTGATGTGAATGGTACTCTTTACTTTTCAGCTAACGACAGTAAGGAAATTTGGAAATTAGATGCGACAGGTAAAGCGGTCTTGGCAGGAACTATCAATAGCGCGGGACGATCAAACAAAGCAACCGACTTCACTAATGTTAATGGAAACTTATATTTTGTCTTTGATGATGGTGTTAGCAAATCACAGATTTGGAAACTTAAATCAGATGGTACCACCACTAGCGTCACAACAATAATTCCAAGGACAAGTTCTGGAGAAACTTTTGTAGAAGATTTAGTAGGTATCGGCAATAAGCTTTATTTTACGGCTAACGATCCACAAAATGGCTTAGAAGTACGCGAGCTAGATACGACTACTGATGTTCTGACAACTTTTGATATTAGTGCTGGTTCATTCGGTTCATCTGCGGCAGATTCATTACTGAATTCCAGGATAATCGATGTCAATGGAACTCCTTATTTCTCAGGTGCTTTCAAGTCAGAGAGTGGTTCCTCTTATGAACAGAGAATCGTTAAACTTGCGCCAGCCGGAACCATAGTCCCAACACCAACACCAACACCAACCACCCCAGTAGTTACACCAACAACACCAGTCGTAACCCCAGAAACACCCACAACCCCAGTTATCACACCAACCATTAACTTCTCAGGACAGCTAACAACAGCCCCTGGCGATGGGGGATTGGATGTAAGCGTCGGTAAAACAGGCTCATTTAGTGGAGCCACCTACGACCCAATTGGCGCACAAGTAGCCAACCGTACCACCTTTGCCTCAAATGTCGCCTTTCGGATTGGCGAGACAGGCGAACGCAAATTCCTCAGTGGTATCGCTACCAATGCCGTCTCCACCGCCACCGTTGACCCCAACATCACCACTAGCAGCTTCGGCGCGTCTGGCTTGCTGTTTGAACTGAGCCAAGCAGTTGGCGACTTGACCAAAAATGGCACCAGAACTGGTAGTAGCCTGACTCAGACTTACCAAATCACCAATCCTACTAACGCTGCGATCGACTTTGAACTGGTACGATACTTTGATGGCGACTTAGGCTTTGATGGTAGTATCCAAGATCGCGGTGGACGAATCGTTCGGAATGGTCGGGATATCTTATTTGAAACAGATAGCGGCGACAATCCTTCCGCACCCACCACATTTGTCGGGATTACTGCCAATGGTGGTAAGACGCTCACCGCCAACCGTTTTGAAATCGGTCAATTCTCCTCATTAGAAAGCCGAGTCCTCGCTGGAAATCCATTGGCGAATACGATTCAGGGCGATACCAATGGTGACTCGTTCATCGATACCGCCCCTTATGATGTCACCCCCGCTTTCCGAAATGTGTTCACACTGGCAGCAGGGGCGACTACCACCTATGTCACGGAGACTTTATTCGGTACGGGCTTACCATCCCAAGTCGTCCTGCCTGAGACGATTTCCGTCGTGGCTACAGATGCTAATGCTTTTGAAAATACTGGCGATGCGGCGACTTTCACCCTGACGCGGGTAAATGGTAATGCTAAGAATTCAATTACCGTCAACTACACACTCTCTGGCAAAGCCACCAGCGATGTTGACTACAAGAAAGTCACTGGTAAAGTGACATTTGCCGCAGGTCAAGAAACCGCGACAGTCCAGATCGAACCGATCGCTGATACGATCGTAGAAGGAATCGAATCAGTAGTCTTCACGATCGATAGTGGTACTGGCTACAACTTAAGCGATCGCAGTCGCCAAGCGCGAGTTACGATTGCTGATGATAGTTCTGTGGCTGCTGAGTTACCTATCACTGTCAGCATTGATAGTGTCAGCTTTACCGAAGGTAATAAAGGCAACAAGGACGCTGTTTTCAATGTGACGCTGAATAAGCCCAGTGAAGTAGAAGTAACTGTAGATGTGGCTTCTGTCGATGGTACCGCTGAGGCGAAAACTGACTATATTGCCCTAGACAAAACAACTGTTTTCTTCGCAGCAGGTGAAACCACTAAGCAGATTGTAGTCCAAACTATTGGCGATCGGATCACCGAAGCTGATGAAACTTTTGATGTCAAACTAAGCGATCCGACTAATGCTGTTCTCAGCACTGATAGTTCGGTAACTGCGACGATTGTTAATGATGATATCCCAATTTCGATCGCAGTGATTGACGCAGATGCGGCTGAAACCAAACCTGATGAAACTCGAAATCCTGGTAAGTTTAACATCAAGCGGACTGGCGATTTGAGCAAATCTCTCACTGCTAAATATACGCTGTCGGGCACAAGCACCAAGGGCGAGGATTATGAAGTCACTGGTACGAGTATTTTTGCAGCTAATGTGGATACAGCAGTTGTGGAAATCGATCCGATCGATGACACTATTTATGATGGTGTAGAGAATGTTACTCTCTCAGTTTCGACTGAAGATTATTTAGTCACAGGTGATAATAGTTTATCACTATCGATCGCTGATAACGATCCGATCGAACCAACTCTATTTGAACCAGCCAAAAACATCCTCTCAATTCAAGGTGGTACTGCTCAGACGCTGCTGAAATTCAGTAAGTCTCAGCAAAGTAACGATCGCAGTGAAGTATTTGCTTTTGTGGTTGATGATGATTTAGGTCGAATCAATGGCATCAAACCTGGGGAAAGTGGCTATTTAGCAGCAGCAATTGGTCGAGCAGAATCGATTTTTTCAAACTTGGGAAATAGTGATTTTGATAAGCGCAATGATAGTAATTCTGAGCGGTATCTCAACATCACTCCTGGTAAAAAGGTAGAGTTCTTGGAGATTGTCAACAATACTCTGGATGCTGTCAAAAGCGATCTGCTAGCAGGTAAATTAATTTCTAGTGTGGTATTCTCGATCGCTGAAGCTAATGCTGATAAAGCTAATTTAGTTAAGTTCACAGCTACTCCGAGCGAAAATAGTTATGCAATCGGTTTTAAAGATCTAGTGCTAAAAGTAGAAACCCTTGACAAAGTAGGTATCCCAATTGGTACTGGTTTACAAGGTAAATCAGAAGGACAATTAATCGATCTTCGTACACGTGCAAATAGTAGTATCACCTTTGATACCAAGACAATTGGCGATGCAGGCTATCGCAACTATATCGCTCTATATGAAGTAGAAGATGAAAAAGGTACTCTCGCCAATGGACTCAAACCAGGCGATGAGGGTTATGCTGAAGCGGCGATTCGCAGTGCGGTACTTGCAACTCAATTTACCAGTCAAGCTGATACTAGTCTATCTCTAGCTGGCGGTAAAATCTTGGCTCCGGTAGTCGTTGCTAATGGTACTTTCAATGATTTCCTCAACCGTAACCCTGGCAACAAAGCTGATGGTGGTATTCACGCTTTCTTTAACTATATTGGGGCAAATACCGACAAGGTAGATCACTTCCGCTTACTTGGTGACAACAAGTTTGGGGTCGAAGATATCTACGGTGGTGGCGATCGAGATTTTAACGATCTCATCTTCCAAATGAAAATTAAGGGCTAGTAAATTAATTGATAATTGATAATTGATAGTTGATAATTAATTAAGCAGCAAACCCGACTTCCTCAAGAAGTCGGGTTTGCTGCTTAGTAAGGTTCTGAACTATGATGAGAATGATTTAATGATGGAATTTGATTATGACGATCGATTAATCATAGTCCATCTATTAATCAAATAAATCATAGTTCAGACTTCAATTATGAGCATTAGCACTTTTATTCAACGACATTATCGGCGAGAACAAGTTCTGTCGATCGATCGTTCCCTTCATGCTGTTCGAGCTAGATTTATTCAGCTTTCAATGACAGATATTATTTGTGGTCATCTATCCACTCCCCTGATATCACAATATAAATTAAAAGTTTGGTGCGATCGAGATGACATTTATATAGATGGACTGTATGGAATCAAAATGATGCCATTGGTGACGAAAATTACGCTTCAGTCATCGCCGAGTCAAAATGGTGCGATCATAAATTTAGTATCACAATTGTCAATTAAGTACATCAATAAGCTGATTGGTAATCTACTCATTGTTGCTTTGGCATTTTATTCAATGACACTGCTTTTGCTATGTAATATCTCGACTGCCCTGTTTGTTTTAGTCATGTTCCAGATATTTTCATGGTTACAATTTAGGTATGCCAGCAAGATTGTCCTTGGGTTTCTGCATCGCGAACTTGCGGGGATTGAGCGAGTGTCCTAATTCAACCAACTAAAGCGTCATCAATATGTCCAGCGTTGCCAGTATCATTTTTCCACATCAACTTTTTCGCGAACATCCAGCGGTAACGCCTGGGAGAATAGTTTACTTGGTAGAGGAGTGGCTATTTTTTCATCAGTATCGGTTTCACCAGCAGAAATTGCTGCTGCATCGGGCGACGATGCGGATGTATGCGGATTATCTGACGGAGCAAGGTTATGAGCTACGGTATATTCCGGCGACAAGTGGAGATTGTGATATCCAGAAATTAGTGGTGTCGATCGCCACAGGGGGAATCAAGGAGCTACACTATGCGGATGTGGTGGATGATTGGCTTCAGCAGCGTCTGACAACAGGAGCAGCAGAACAGGGGATTGAGTTAAAGGTACATACTTCGCCCAACTTTCTGGAAAATCCGGCGGATGTGGCAGATTTTTTTGATAGTCGCAAGAGTTATAAGCAGACTGACTTCTATGTCGATCGACGCAAGCATCACCAGATCTTACTCGATCCTGCTGGTAAACCTGTGGGTGGACAGTGGACTTATGATGTGGACAATCGACTCAAGTATCCCAAGGATCGATCGGCTCCAGTGGTAAAGTTACCTGGATTGAATGAGTATGTGCGGGAAGCTCAGACTTATGTGAGTGAGCATTTTGGGGATAATTATGGCTCGGTAACACAGCCATTTCCAGCGGGGTTTTATCCGACGACTTATGCCGAGGCGGATGCTTGGCTGGAGGACTTTCTGAATGTGCGGTTTGCGGATTTTGGAGCTTATGAAGATGCACTAGTGCTAGAGGAAACGATCTTGCATCACTCACTCCTGTCGCCGCTATTAAACATTGGCTTATTGTCGCCTCGCCAGATTATTGATGCGGCATTGGCACGAATCGATAGTGTGCCCTTAAATAGCCTAGAAGGATTCATTCGGCAGATTATGGGCTGGCGGGAGTTTATTCGGATTACCTATGCTCGAAGAGGGCGGAGTCAGCGTACCAGAAACTATTGGGGCTTTACGAAGAAGATACCTGAGAGCTTCTGGAATGGTACTACGGGAATTTTGCCTTTGGATGCAACAATTAAGAAGACGATCGAGAGTGGCTACTGTCATCACATCGAGCGGCTGATGGTGGCGGGAAATTTTATGCTGCTGTGTGAATTTGACCCCGATGAGGTGCATCGCTGGTTTATGGAAATGTATGTGGATGCATATGATTGGGTGATGGTGCCCAATGTATATGCAATGAGTCAATTTGCCGATGGGGGTGGGATGTGTACCAAGCCCTATATCAGTGGGAGTAATTATCTGATGAAGATGAGCAACTTCAAGAAAGGTGATTGGCAACCGATTTGGGATGGTTTATTTTGGCGGTTTATGCACGTCCATCGCGAGTTCTTTTTGAGCAATCCGCGATTGGGAATGTTGGTCAGAACTTTTGATAAGATGACTTCAGAGAAACAACAGCAACATCTCCTGACAGCAGATCGATTCTTGGATTCAATGAAAGTTAGGCTTTAGGTTTTCACTTCGGCTCCGCTCAGTGAGCGTAATCGAACTGAGACTTTAGGCTTTAGGCTTTAGGGAAAAATATAGACAAGACAGTAATAGAAAAATAATGTTTTTACTTTCTTAGGAGGTCTAATGAAAAATATTCCGTTGTATGGGCAGATTATTATTGCGTTGATTATTGCAATAATAGTCGGGATTCTGTTGGGCGCGGGTAGTCCAATTTTGGATAAGGAAACGATCGAGCATTTAGCATTACCCTGTACACTGATTCTAAAGGCACTGCGGACGCTGGCAACACCGCTGATTTTCCTAGCGATTTTGCATACATTTCTCACCGCTGATATTCCCAGTCGATCGGGACGGAAGTTATCAGTATTATTAATGACTAATACACTAGTCGCGATCGGCATTGGTTTATTTGTTGCAAATGTTCTACGTCCTGGTGATGGTGGTTCAGCTCTGGCAACGGCTCAAAGTACTAAACCCGCAGTTAAACAACTAGATCCTTGGGGCTTACTTGCTGATATTATTCCCGATTCGGTATTGAAGCCACTGGTGGATAATAATGTGATTTCGCTGATCTTTGTTGCCCTCGCTTTTGCAATTGTGCTCAGAGCAATTAAGACAGAGCAAGTACGATTAGGACAGCAAGATTATCTCTCGATCGAGCAAGGAATTGGCACATTATTTGATGCTGTAATTAGAATCCTCCATTGGGTGATTGCATTGGTACCGATCGCGGTATTTGGGATTGTATCTAAGACAATTGCCCTGCAAGGATTCGCGCCATTCAAGTCACTCGGCTCGTTTGTTTTGGCAGTAATCGTCGCACTAATATTGCAAGGTGCTTACTATCTAACTAGAGTGAAAATTAGCTCCTGGCTATCACCCCAGCAGTTTATTCAAGGTGGCTCTGATGCTTTGATTACCGCCTTCTCCACAGCTTCTTCGACAGCGACGATGCCGATCACCTTTGAATCATTGCAGAAGATGGGTCTGAGAGAGTCCTCAGCGTCCCTGGGCGCACTCGTTGGCAGTAACTTCAATAATGACGGTACCGCCCTGTATGAGGCGATGTCAGCCCTGTTTATCTCCCAAGTGCTGGGGCAAAATCTATCATTAACCCAACAGGTGATGGTGATGTTGACTTCGATCGTCGCATCTGTAGGCGCGGCGGGGATTCCAGAAGCAGGTTTGGTGACAATGACGCTGGTATTTAGCTCCGTGGGGCTACCGACTGAGTACATTGCGATCCTAATTACGGTAGACTGGTTTCTCGATCGCTGTCGCACCGCAATCAATGTCATGGGTGATATGACTGTCAGTGCTGTGATTGATGGTAAACACCGCCAATCCCAGGAATAATCAGGATTTACCGGATTTACCGGATTTAGAGGATTAGGTTGCTGGTACGGATCGTATTCCCGCTCCTCCACACTCCCACACCCCACACTCCCACACTCCCACGCCCCAACTCATGAGTCTCGAACAACTAAATTGGTTCAAAATCGCCTTTCAAGTCCAAGGTTCGGTAATTCCAACGATCGCCAATCGGGTATTATTCTGTGGGGCTTTTGGCCTACTGATCTCAGGTTTAGCTGCTTATCAAATACCTGTTGGGGCTAAAGCATTGGGGGGAGTGGTGCCGAGTATTGTCCTGGGTTTACTATTGGTATTTCGGACAAATACTGCCTATGAAAGATTTTGGGAAGGGCGCAAGGCTTGGGGGGCGATCGTTAATAATATTCGGAATCTAGCTAGACTAATTTGGGTGGCTGTTGCCGAAATCGATCCGCTCCATCGGTATGAAAAAGAGGAAGTACTAAAGCTATTGATAGCGTTTGGAGTAGCGACTAAATTACACTTGCGATCGCAACCAGTGGATGACAGATTGGCTGAGTTAGTTTCACCGCTTCAATTTTCCAAGCTCCAAGTAGCTAATAATCCACCGCTCGAAATTGCATTTTGGATTAGCGACTATCTTCAGGCAAAACATGAACAGAGTCAAATCAGTTTATATCAAATGAATGAGCTACAAAGTATCTTGAATGGACTCGTTGATATGCTCGGAGCCTGCGAACGAATTCTTCGCACGCCGATTCCATTGGCTTATGTGATTCACCTCAAACAGTTATTACTAATTTATTGTTTATTATTGCCCTTTCAGGTTGTCGATGAGCTAAAATTTTGGACAGCTCCAGTGGTATGCTTAGTTAGTTTTACTCTATTTGGGATTGAAGCAATCGGGGTCGAAATCGAAAATCCCTTTGGTACGGATCCAAATGATTTGCCTCTCGATACGATCTGCAATACGATCGAAAGAAACATCGACGATCTCATCAGCATCGAGCCACACTATCGGCGGGCTGGTATGTACGGGGGCGGGGCGGGAGAACAACTTAATTAATTGATAATTGATAATTGATAATTGATTAAGTAAATAGCTTGGTAATTTCTTCGCTCAGATTGAGACGAGCGATCGATTCTAATTCAGCAAACAATAATTCTGTACAGTAGAGCCTATCTCGTTGCAAGAAGCTTGTCAAAACTTTAGTGCGTCCTAATTTATATTCAGGATCGGGTACCCAGCTATATTCTTGGCGGATCGATCGAGCATAATTTTGATACTGGACTGGATCTGTGCCGAGAATGGCTAGATCAGCGTCAAGAAAGATGGATCGATCTGCATCATCAGGATCGATCTGATGTCCTTGAGTTGCGAGAATTAGTTGCTGGACGCGATCGATTACTAGTGATGATACGTTCAGCTTGGCGAGTAATGTTTGGGCAAGTTTGGCACTTTGGGATTCATTGTCTGAAGCTTGTGGATCGTAGACAAAATCGTGAAACCAAGCTGCTAATTTGACGGCGACGGGATCTTGAAGTTCGAGGTTAAACCTGTCGATCGTATTCAATACTTGAGTAATATGATTGAGATTATGATAGTGTCGATCGGGTTTGGTATATTCACTCACTAATCGCGCAAACAAAAGATCGATCTCTGATTGGAGAGATCGATCGATCCAGCATTGCTGCCATTTTTGATTTAATTCATGGATATCAAACATTGTCTAATGGCTTGAATCTGGCGAAAATCTGTCTGGTGGGCACTGTCAACCCTACTAGATCTAATATTTTAGCTGGTAACTATTCATCAGCTAAACCACCAGTAACTAAACCACTAAATCATCTATTTCATTGGTTTAGCATTAACTTTCAGACCTGACAGCAGTTTGATTTTGGAGAGGATTTTTGCTTTGACAGCTTCATACTCACCGTATTCACCACCGACTGGTTTGGGGTAGATGTCTGAGGCTCCGGCTTGGAGTAGGGCGAAGACATTTTTGGTGTCGTCTGATTTGACAGAATTGCTGAGAACTAGTACTGGACGCGGGTAGTTTGCCATGACTTGCTTGGTGAGTTCCAAGCCGTCCATTACGTCCATGTGGAAATCGGTACAGATTACAGCGGGATTGGTACGAGGAATCATCGCGAGAGCTTCTTGTCCATTCCGTGCAACACCGACGATTTCGATTTCGGGAGTACTTTTGAATAGACGTTGCAATATTTCCATTGCTACGGGCGAATCTTCAACGATCAGAACTTTTGTAGGAGCCATAGGATTTAGGTTTTAGGGTTTATCGGGGAGGGGGAAGTGGTTTAGTGGTTTAGTGGTTTAGTTGTTAGTGGTTTAGCAATGAGTTGGGGTTATCAGTGAAGAGGATGCTTGCATCCTAATTTAATATGCCCAATTTTCTACTAACTATTAACTAAACCGCTAACAACTAAACCACTAAACCACTAGATCAGCCTTGTCAACGTATCCAGCAGCAATTGCTGGTCAAAATCTCCCTTAGTCAGATAGGCATTGGCACCTGCTTGGAGACCTCGATCGCGATCGACTGTTTTGGACAAGGTGGTGACGAGGACGACAGGGAGATCCTGGTAGTCGGAGTGTTTGCGGATTTCGGAGGTGAGTTCTAAGCCACCCCAGCGCGGCATCTCCACGTCGGAGACGACGACATCAAATTTTCCGGCTTGGAGTTTTTCCCAGCCTTCTACGCCATCGTTGGCGACGGTGACATGATAGCCAGCTCCTTTGAGGATTCGAGTTAGCTGGGTGCGAATTACGAGGGAGTCTTCGACTAGTAGGATGGTGGGGGTGGTATCGGTGGCAACTGAGATCGCGCCACTAAGTTCGCCAGTAGCCTGTGGTGCGCGAGGCTTCTCGCCCCCTGCGGTGACAAATAGATCGAGGGGATTGAGCACCAAGCAGACTTCCCCTGTGCCCAAGATTGTGGAGCCGGATAGGTGGGGGACTTTTTTGAGGATCGGGTGGGGGGCTTCGATCGAGATCAGTTGCCGATCGTTGATCCGATCGACTAGTAGAGCCAATTGTTGTCGTCCTGACTGGAGGAGGAGACAAGCCACCGATTTGGATGCACGAGTCACTTCCCCTGGGGAGTCGGGGGCGACGGCAGGGAGAGAGAGGAGATCGGCGAGCCAAGCGACGGTGGTGGTTTTGCCATTGATTTGGACGGTGGGAGTACCGCTGAGGGCGAAGATATCGGCTTTATTGACGAGCAACATCCGATCAACAAATTCGACGGGGATGGCGTAGGTGCGATCGCGGACATCGACGATCATTACCTGAGAACTACCGATAGCGTGGCTGAGGACGATCCGGAAGGTACAGCCTTTATCAGGCGTTGATTCTACATCCACGGAGCCTTTGATCCGTTCGACGTTGGTGCGGACGATATCGAGTCCGACTCCGCGTCCAGATAGCTCTGTGACTCGTGTGCGGGTGGAGAAACCTGAGGCAAAAATCAGGGATTGAATCTTGTCGGTGCTCATCAGATCCAATTCAGGCTTGGTATACAAACCGCGTTTGATGGCAGTTGCCTTGATCCGTTGGATGTCCAAGCCGCGTCCATCGTCGAGGATTTCGATCGTGGTTTGGCTCCCAGTTTGGCGGACTTGGATCATTAGAGTAGCGGCTGCTAACTTACCGTTTTGCTCCCGTTCTGCTGGGGTTTCGATGCCGTGATCGATCGCGTTTCTCAATAAGTGCATCAAGGGATCCTTGATTTCTTCGAGCAGGCGTTTGTCTAGGAGTAAGTCACCACCTTCGATTGCAAAGTTAATTTCCTTGGACTGGGTTTTGGACAAATCTCGCACCATCCGAGGAAAGAGATTGAAGATCGTCGAGAGCGGCATCAGTCGGAGCTGTTTTACCCCTGATTCCAGGGCGGTGGTAACTAGATCGAGTCTAGAACTATCCGATCCGATCGCTTTTTTGAACTTAGTAATCAGCTCGCCCATTTGTTGCCACTGCTGATGGGATCGGCTCAACTGTTGATGGAGAGCGGATTGGGCGGGAAGTTGTTGGAGCAGGATTTGGATCTGGCGATCGTCCCTACTGCTACTTTCCCACAGCTCGATCATGGTATTGAGATCGAGCAGTCTAGAGGTGATTTGCTGGTTGATGACGTTGATTTCGCCAGACTGTCCCATCAAAGCATCCAATTGTCTAGCTTCAACGCGGACTGTCTCAATCTGACTATCGCTGACAGTCGGCGCGGGTACCACGAGTGGTTGAGCTGGTGCTGGTGGTTTGTCCGCAACTGGAGTTTCTACTGGCAGTTCTGGCTCCTTCGGTAGCTCTACAGTTGGTGACTCATTGGTAACTGTCTCAAAATTATCAAAGACAAAATCATCAAAGATCTCTCGATTCTCTTCCAGAGACGCTCCGCGAACGCCAATCGTCGTTTCTATGCCCACCCCAACAGCCGTTCCGACATCGAAACTGCTCGGAATCAAGGTAAAATCATCACCATCCAAGAACGATAGATCTAAATCTGAACCTAAATCTGCCTCTAGATCGGTAGTTGGTGTGGTTCCAGGAACCAGTTCAAAATCATTGAAAGCTGTCTCAGGTTTCAGCTTCGGTAAAGTCGAGTCAGCCGCAAATAACTCAGCCGCTAATTCCAAGAAGCTGGCTTGGAGTGGAGATACAACTGGTACTGTCGCATCGACTGGATCGATCGAGTCAAACTCAGCCAAATCAGCCACAGGCAAATCACTAGGATTTTCTTCACGAATCCAGATATCCGAAGGCGTATCAAAGACACTCTCTTCGTTGGAAAGCGTCATCCAGCCGTTGGATGGATCGAGATCTAGATTTAACTCCACAGGATCGAGATCGAATAATCCCCCCGACATAATCTCCGGCGAAACCTGTCTCGGAGCTGCAACCACTGATGGTAGCATGACCTCACCGTCACCCATCAGTGTTGCCAATACAAAAAACATATTGACATCATTCGGCTCACCCGTCACCGCAGTATGGGTGAGGAGCTTGATCGTATCCAGTGCGCTGTAGAGCCTGTCGCACAGTTCCGCAGTCATACTGCCGCCTTTCTCGATCGGCATCAGACATTCTTCAATCTGGTGAACGATCGTTTCCACATCCTCCACCCCCAACATCCGCGAGTCACCCTTGAGCGTATGCGCCGATCTGAGTAGATCCTTAAGCACCACCTGATTTTGCGGCTGTTTTTCCAACTGCATCAGGGCTGATTCGATCGCTTGGATATGTTCGGGAGCAGAGGTGCGGTACAGATCTCTGAGTTCTTCGTCTTCAATGTACATAGTGGTTTAGTGGTTTAGTTGTTAGTGGTTTAGCAAGATCTGGTGGTTTAGTGGTTTAGTTGTTAGTGGTTTAGCAAGATCTGGTGGTTTAGTGGTTTAGTTGTTAGTGGTTTAGCTGATGAATAGTGGTTTGGATAATAGTTGTTCTGTTATTTATAAAATATTGATATCGTTAAAATTAAGCCCTCTTTCTTGCTAAACCACTAAACCACTAAACCACTAAACCGCTAATTTCGCCTTCAGCGATTTTTGTAAACCACGAGTTGTTTTACTCGTCGCTGTCAAAGTTACCATAACTGCCTGAAGATCTTCATTTGACAGATAGTTGAAGCGATTTGCTAGTAGTAGTTGAGTTTCTAGTTCGCAAATTGAACCGAATGCAATTGCAAGGAAGTGTAAAAATTCTTTAGTTGAATCTCTACCTTGCCCTTCAGCAATATTAGAGGGAATAGAGACTGCCGATCGACGCATTTGGCTACTCAAGCCATAGGTTTCCGATTTAGGAAAATTTGCCGTCAATCGATATACATGTTCAGCTACTTCCATTCCTAATTGCCAAACTTTTAATTCGTGAAAACTACCGAAACTCATAATTAGTGGTTTAGTGAATAATTATTAGTGGTTTAGCTAATGGATAGTTGTTGGTGGTTTAGTTGCTGGTGGTTTAGCCTGTCGGACGCTTGCATTCTCTGTATTTGCTAAACCACTAACAACTAAACCACTAAACCACTAGACTACCGCTGCTTTCAATTCATCCGCAACCTGAGTCAACTCACGAGTAGTCATCTTCACTTGGTGCATCCCGACGGCACTCTCTTGGGAACCTTGGGAGATGGTGGTCATCGAGCTGAGTACCTGCTGAATGGATACGGCTTGCTGTTTGGCACTGGTGGAGATCTGCTGGGAGTTGAGATATACGTTGTTTACGGCATCTGTCACCCCGACGAAGGTGTCGGCGGTGGAGCGGGCGAGGTCGATCCCTTCGTTTACCGTTTTGGTACCTTCATCAGTCACCATGACTGTGCGGTTAATCGCGGCTTGAATGTCGTTGGCAAGGACGTTAATCTTGTCGGCAGATTTTTTACTTTGATCCGCTAGTTTCCGAATTTCATCGGCAACTACACTAAATCCCTTACCCTGCTCACCTGCCCGTGCTGCTTCTACCGCTGCGTTTAGGGCGAGCATGTTGGTTTGACTTGCCAAATCGGCCACGAGGTCAGAGACGATCGTAATTTGTCCAGTTTGTTCGCTGAGGTTGACGATCTGATTGGCGATCGCGTTTACCTTATCCCGTAGTCCAGACATCCCTTGGAGCGTCTGTTGTACAGACCTGGTCCCGTCCTCAGATAGGGATAGAGCTTGTTTGGCACCTGTTGCGGCTGATTCGGCTTGCTCGGCAGATTGGACGGAGATGGCTCCTAGTTCGTTAACTGTAGTACTGGTTTCGATCGCGGAGTTTGCCTGCATGTTTACGGTGACTTCCTGCATCTCGACGGTATCGACGATCGCGACCGAAGATGTCACGATCGAATCTGCCAGGTTCTTGATAAACGCGGTGACTCGATTCCCCAGCAACAGGGACAAACCTACGGCTGCACCACCAGAGAGTAATACGCCGACTAAGATTACCCCAAGGACGATCCTGTCTTTCTCTGCGATCACGTTCATATCTTCAGACATAATTACCGACATATTGAGATTGGTTAAATCCCCACCAGTAATATTGTTAAAAGATAATAGTTCTTGACTGTCTTTGCCTGGAATTGAGTCGATACTTGACTGTACTTTGTCGCTATTTTTGAATTTGTCGTAGCTAGTAAACTTTTGATTTACAGTATTTCCAACTTTCTCTCCTGTTTGGGCAAGGGCAATTTTGCTACTAGATTTATCAATGATGTGCCATTCATTTGTCTTTGACTCATAATCTTCAGCCACGTCTTTGAGAGCACTTACTGGCATTCTGGCTCGGACGATCGCGATCGTCTGTCCAGTCACACTATCTTTCGCTGGAGTGGAGAAGTAGAGTGCGGATTTTTTACTAGTTTTAGAAACTGTAACTGGACTAATATAAGATTTGCCAGTAGTCAATGCCACCTTGAAATAATCACGATCGGCATGATTTTCATTATTACTACCTTTTGTAGAAGCGATGACATTACCATTTAAGTCCAAAATCATCAAACTGTCATATAATTTATATCGATCGATATAGTCATTCAAGAAGTCTTCTTTAGCGGCAACAGTCAAACTTTTGGAAATCTGAGCATTTTTTACCAGCGGTAAATCCGCCACAGTTTGAATATCCTTACCCCGTTGGGAGATAAACCGTCCCAGTGAACCTGACAGCGCGATTGCTGTAGCCTGTTGGTTATCTTGCTCTGTCTGTTTGAGGTTATTGTCAGATACGATATATGCCAGGGCACCAACCCCGATTACAGGCAGCAGCGACAGGATTACCGCTGCGGAAAGTGCCTTGGATTTGAATGATACGTTGGCGAGTTTGTCTTGGAGATTGGTTTTGAAGGTAGATAGCATTTTAGTGGTTTAGTGGTTTAGTTGTTAGTGGTTTAGCTAATGAATAGTTGTTAGTGGTTTAGCTAATGAATAGTTGTTAGTGGTTTAGTTGTTAGTGGTTTAGCTAATGAATAGTTGTTAGTGGTTTAGCCTACCGGACGCTTGCGTCCTCTATATTTGCTAAACCACTAAACCACTAAACCACTAAACCACTAACTCACCGCTGCTTGCAGCTCATCAGCAATCTGGTTCAGCTCAAAAGTCGAGGTCTTGACTCTGTGCATTCCGACTGCGCTCTCTTGAGAGTCTTGAGAGATGGTGTTCATGGCGTGGAGTACTTGCTGGATGGCGGTGGCTTGACGCTTGGTACTGGAGGAGATTTGCTGGGAGTTTTGATATACGCTGTTGACGGCATCGGTTACGCCGACAAATGTGGTAGCGGTATTTTCGGCGAGTTGAATCCCTGTGGTAGCAGTTTTGGTACCTCTGTCTGTGACCATCACCGTGCGGTTAATCGCCACTTGAATATCGGTAGCCAGGTTGTTGATTTTTTGAGCGGATTTTTTACTTTCATCGGCTAGTTTCCGAATTTCACCCGCAACTACTCCAAATCCTTTCCCTGATTCTCCGGCTCGTGCGGCTTCTACCGCTGCTTTGAGAGCGAGCATGTTGGTTTGTTTTGCCAGATCGGATACGAGGTCAGATACGGTGGTAATTTGTCCGGTTTGTTCGCCGAGGTTGACGATTTGCTGGGCGATTTCATCAACTCGATCGCGTAAATCAGACATTTCACTAATGGTCTTTTGCACCGCTTGAGTTCCTTCTTCGGCTAGAGCCAGAGCCTGCTGTGCGCCGTTAGCTGAATCATTAGCTTGTTGGGCAGTTTGGTCGGAAATAGTCTCCAATTCGTTGATGGTATCTGTGGTCGAAATTGCCGAGTTTGCCTGTTGGTTGACGGCGATTTCTTGAGACTGCACAGTATCAATAATTTCATTGGCAGAAACCGTAATTGTGGCGATCGTTTTTTGGATATACTTGGTGACTCGATCGGCAAAAAACACCGATAAGCCAACTGATAAACCACCCGTAACGATCGAACCAAACAAAATCGTCCAGATTAATCCCTGGAGTTCTTGATAGGCAGCAGCTTCATCGATGGTGGTAACAGCCGTCCAAGGTAGTTCCGCCATCCCAGTTAGTTTCCCAAACTGAGCGGTACTGAGTAGCTCCATCCGACTATTGGCACCCACCGATTTGTAAGCAACCATCTCTCCCTTGGCTATAGCTTGCGCCATTTCAGGAGATTCTGATTTGTTAGCAAACTCGCCATTAGAACTAATAAATACCTTCTTGCTTTGGCGATCAAGAATGTGATAATTCTCGAATTTGGTCGCAAAATCTTTCAGCGGTACCGCCAATTTCTCGATCGGCGTTCTGGCGCGGATCACACCAGTGATTCTACCTGTAACGGTATCTCTAACTGGTGTTGCAAAATGAAGGACAACCTTACCAGTACTTTTGGATACTTCTGGCTGGGAAATCACAGTTTTTCCAGTCTGGAGAGCTTCCTGGAAGTACTGGCGATTTGAGTGATTATTTAATTTAGCACCGCTACTTTGAACGATCGGATCGCCCTTGAGATCGAAGATCGCGATACTATCGTAAACCTGATAATTGGTGACAAACTTATCGAGTAGACTGACCTTATTTTGCAGTGGCGTGATTGCACCTACTTTGGCATCGGTGAACACTGGTAACGACGCTAAGGTAGCTACGTCCCCATTCCGCTCAAACACAAAGCGGTTGAGTTTATCCGCGATCGATGTTGCCCGCAATTTCTGGGTATCGATCGTCCGCTGTTGGCTCACACTCTGTACCTGATAGTAGTTCAGCAGCCCGATCGCTACAACAGGCGTAATCCCTAACGCAATGGCGAGGAGGATAGATTTGGTCTTGAAGGACAGAGTAGTTACTTTCGTCCACAACTTGGTTGACATAGGATTTGGTGGTAGATGAGGTGATGATGATCAGTAAATTAGAAATATAAAATTTGGATTGTTATTGGGGGTGGGTTTGGTGGTGGGGATGGTGGTGGGTGGCGGAGATCTGACCCACCCCGCCCTAGCGGGCACCCCTCCGAGGAGGGGACTTTACTGGGGGAGTTGCGTGGATTATGACCTCTGCACAAGTACTAGGGGACAAATCCCCTCCTCGGAGGGGTGCCCGTAGGGCGGGGTGGGTAGATCCCCGCAGCCCCTCCAGTCCTACGCACTCACAGGCAAGAATTCCCGCTGGATCAATTCCTGAAGCTTGACTAGATAGATCAATCCAGCCTCATACTGAGTCACACCACGGAGATAGCCCCGCTGTTGACCGCTGGTAGACATGGGTAGCTCCTCAATCCGATCGATTCCCAGATAAAATACGTCAAAGATTCGATCGACTCCAATCCCCATTTTGATGCCATCAACTTGGACGATTACCATTTCCTGACGGGGGAGCGGGGGAATCTGCAAGATCCCGCCCAGTTCTAAAAGAGGCAGAATTTCACCCCGCCAATTGAGCTGTCCGAGTAGATAGTGGGGTGCGACGGGGACGGGAGAGAGGGGAAACCGATCTAGGGCATCCACATCGACGATTAGCTCTAGGGGTAAACCGATATATTCGGCACCGATTTGGACGACTAGTACGCCTTCCTCAGATCCGACAGCCTGCGCTTGGCTCACCGCTACTTTGAGCTGGCTCGCACGAGTGGCAAACGTGGCTCTGTCGGCGATACTGGCATCGGGACAGCACCGACTATAAAAATCTGTATCTGCTCCCGCTACTGCTGGCTCCGTGGCATCTAGAGCAGCCACAGCTTCCGGTTCCCGAATCAATCGATCGAGATCGAGACAGGTGACGGGCTGGTCATTACTTTGGGCGATACCGCTGATAAAATTGCGATCGAGCTGAGATTGACGACCTTGAATCAGATCGCGATCCAGTGCCTGAGGCGCGATGAACCGCACGTCAAATACTTCATGGGCAACGATCGCCACATAAGTACCAGCTAGCTCCAAGACGATGACGCGATCTGTCACCCTACAACCAGAAAACCCGCGCCCAAAGCGCAGATCGAGGTGCATCACGGGCACCATTCGCGATCGCCAGTTGAAGATCCCCAGAATGTCTGCTGGAGCGGTAGCTAAGGAGTACAGCTCAGGCAGCCCACAGATTTCGCGGACATATTCAGCACCAATACCGTAGAGAGTGCCATGTAGTCCAAAGATCAGATTTTGCTTATCTGACATGATGTATATAAATTAAAGTAACTATCGGACTTATCATTGAATATGCCCACCTTTGGTGTACTTATCGACAACAGCGATCAATTTGGCATCATCGAGGGGTTTGGTGAGGTACTCATTCGCGCCTACCATCTCGGCTAATGCTCGATCGTAGCTTTTGTCTTTAGCTGTCAGCATGACGATCGGCAGTTGAGCAAATTTACTCATCCGGCGCAATGTCTGACAGAGTTCGATTCCATCAATTCCAGGCATCGTTACATCCAGCAACAGTAGATCAACAGGTTGACGCGCCAGCAAATGTAAAGCACTCATGGCATCATTTGCCAGCAATATCTCACAGTGTTCGCTTAGAGCACGCTTGATCCGCGTTTGGACAATCGGACTATCATCAACCGATAAGACAATCGGCAATTCTACGGGGGCTAGCGACTCCTCAGGCTTGTCGATCGGACGTTGACACTGCATCCACCCCATTTGCGCCCATTGCGCGTAGGAACGCCCTACTTGCAGGGGATCTCGATCGAGAGCCGTCGCAATTTCGACGATCGTGCGTTGCCCATCAAACCATTTTTTGGAGTGCTGAACGATCGCCGTCTCCGAAATTTTGCTCAACATCGTCGGAGTCGGAGCCAGTGGCACCGCCCCGATCCCTGGAATCAAGCTACTAATCTTGCTCCAATATTGTTGCCGCGTATTCACCGTCATCATCAATTGATTCCAGTCCAATCCCCGCCCTTCCAGCCCATGATAGAAATCCACCTCCGGCTGGGGGATAAAGCGGTATTTACCTGCAAACGTAATGACCTGTTCGAGGGTAAACACCGCATGTCCCTGCGCCCAAGTCTCGATCTGTTCCCAGCTCAACACCTGTCGCTGCACCAAAAAGGTTAGCAACTCCCGGGTTGAATGGGGATAGACTAATTGCTGAATCAGCCAACCCTCGATCGATTGGGCATACTCCGGCTTAAACTTTTGTACCAGTGTCCTGATTAGTTCACCTCGATCGATTAATTTATTACCACCATAAGTAATTTCGCCCTTGTACCAAATCAATACTCGCGGCCAACATTTATCAGGCTGGATCTCTACTTCTAACTGTAAAGTGCCACTGACTTGCTGTTGCCGAAAAGATTCAATCAGTCGCATGAGATCCTGCGACTGGTAGGGAATTAATGGGAATGTTTCCCCTGGTATCAAGACATCGCCCATAGAGATTCCACTCATCTGCGGATTCCATTGCATCTGAAGATTATCTCTCCTATGGTTCCCAGGTTTGGGGGGGGAATTGCTAGTGAGGGGGAAAGGGGTGGGAGGGTGGGAGAATGATAGAATTGTAGATATTAAGAAATGAAAATTAATCACCTTGGTGGTTAATCCCATCGCAACGGTAGAAACCTCTTCGCCTAAATAATTTCGCCCCCTCTCCAACCCTCCAACCCTCCAACCCTCCCACACTCCCCCCATGCCCAACCGAACTGCCACAGTCCATCGTCAAACTGGTGAAACTGATGTCACAGTCACGATCGATCTTGATGGTACTGGCATCTGTCACGCCCAGACAGGAATTCCCTTTCTCGATCACATGCTCCATCAGATCGCGGCACATGGCTTATTCGATCTGCACATAGTAGCCACTGGCGATATCGAAATCGACGATCACCACACCAATGAAGATGTCGGCATTACCCTCGGTATGGCTCTAGGGAAAGCTCTAGGCGATCGCAAAGGCATCGTCCGCTTCGGTCACTTTGTCGCCCCTCTGGACGAAGCCTTGGTACAAATCGCCCTCGATTTTTCGGGTCGCCCTCACCTCAGCTATGGCTTGACCATTCCCACCCAGCGCGTAGGTACCTACGATACTCAATTAGTCCGCGAATTCTTTGTGGCGATCGTCAATCATAGTCTGATGACCCTGCACATTCGCCAGCTCGACGGTATCAATTCCCATCACATCATCGAAGCCACCTTCAAAGCCTTTGCCAAAGCCATGCGGATGGCAACCGAAGCCGATCTGCGGCGGATGGGAACGATTCCCAGCTCCAAAGGAGTTTTGTGATTTGGTGAATGGCTTGCACTGTTCGCGTAGCGTCTGCCTTAGCAGAGCGTAGCCGAAGTGTGAATGGTGCGTTATGCTGGCGCAGTAACGCACCCTACAACTCGATCAAATAGTTAAATATCTATTACGTTAATATCTTTCTCACGGCAGAAATTTTACAATTAGAGGTATACAAAAGATTAACTTCTGACTCACATATCGCAGGGGCTTGAACTATGAAAATTGCCACCATGCTCGATCGTTTGATTGGTTACTTTGCTGATGCAGTCACTCGAATATTCGGACTCGATCGAAATCAATATCCCGCAACTGGTATTCAACCATTTGAAGGCGAGATCGATAAGAAAAAATATTAATCGTATCGATGTTATGGCAGGGATAATTCATCAATTACCCTTACTAAAGTATCGAGCAAACCACAAATTCAACCATTACTACAAGAAACCCGACTTTTTGAAAAAGTCGGGTTTCTGACTTCACCAGAAACTCTACAATAAGTCGGAATGGTCGGAATCGAACCGACGACCCCTGCTTCCCGAAAGCAGTGCGCTACCAAGCTGCGCTACATCCCGAAGATTGAACAAGTGGCTAGATGGCTAGGGCTTGAAACTATGATAACTCGATCGCCAACATGTTCGACCTGCTCAAGGCAGCACTTCGCTATCGAGTCTCACAGATCTTCCACGAAAGTATCCTGAAGGGTGTTAATTAATTTTTGGTGCTTGGATCGATTCGCCCAGTGCAACAGGAGTAGCTTGTCGGTGGGCGACTAGCGCAGGCACAGAATCTCGCAGGTGTGCAGTGAGCGATGTTGTTGTTGTATCGTAAATTTGGGTGAGGAGCTTGGGATAGAAACCGACACCGATGATTGGTACCAGGAGACAAGCAATGATAAACACTTCTCTAGGTTCGGCATCGATTAGTTCTTCTTTCTCGACTAGCTTTTTGTTTTCCTCGCCGTAGAAGATTTCCCGTAGCATTGAGAGTAGATAGATGGGGGTGAGGACAACGCCGATCGCGGCGATTAGCACCATGATCACTTTAAACTGGAGATTGTAGGCATCGCTGGTAGCAAAACCGACAAATACCATCAGCTCGGCGACGAAGCCACTCATTCCAGGTAAGGCAAGGGATGCCATCGAGCAGGCGATAAACATCGCGAAGATCTTCTTCATCTTTTGACCGACACCACCCATTTCATCGAGCATCAGGGTGTGAGTGCGATCGTATGTAGCTCCAACGAGGAAGAACAAACTCGCGCCGATTAAGCCGTGGGATACCATTTGTAAGACTGCACCACTCATGCCTAAATCGGTGAAGGAAGCAATCCCAATCAGCACAAATCCCATGTGGGAGATTGACGAATAAGCAATCTTCCGTTTGAGGTTACGCTGGGCAAATGAGGTTAGGGCAGCGTAGACGATATTTACCACGCCCAAGACGATTAGCAGTGGCGCAAATGTAGCGTGGGCATCAGGTAACATCCCCGCATTCATCCGAATCAGGGCATAGCCGCCCATTTTCAGCAACACACCTGCTAACAGCATGTGGACGGGCGCGGTAGCTTCACCATGTGCATCGGGCAGCCAGGTGTGCAGCGGGATGATTGGTAGCTTTACGCCGTAGGCAATTAGTAACCCCGCATACATGAAGAGCTGAAAGTTGTGGGTATAATCCTTCGCCGCCAATGCTCGCATATCGAAGGTGACAGTATCACCATAAAATCCCATCGCTAAGGCAGCTACGAGGATGAAGAGAGAGCCACCAGCAGTGTAAAGGATGAATTTGGTCGAAGCGTACAGTCGCTTCTTACCGCCCCATACTGACAGGAATAAGTAGACAGGAAGCAGTTCTAGTTCCCAGACGAGGAAAAACAGCAGCATGTCCTGAACGGTGAAGACGGCAATCTGTCCGCCGTACATCACCAGCATCAGGAAGTTGAATCGCTTGGGTTTGAAGGTAACTGGCCAAGCTGCTAGGATGGCGAGGGTGCTGACAAAGCCTGTGAGCAATACCAGGGGCATGGAGATGCCATCGACTCCAACTGACCATTTCAGATCTAGTTGAGCAATCCAAGTATAACTTTCGACCAGTTGAAGTTGGTCTGTGTGAATATCGTAGTGATTTGCGAAGGTGTAGACAATCAGGACGAAATCAATCAGTCCGACAATGAGGGCATACCAGCGCACTGTCCGCCCATCTTTGTCAGGAATGATCGGAATCGCCAGGGACGCAAGCACGGGGAACAGGATGATCGTCGTGAGCCAGGGAAAGTTAGTCATAGGCGGGGAAATCGGGAGATGCCCAATAGATTGATTGGTGTTGGTGAGTTGATCGATGAGAGCGGCGGATGGGTGGGGCGGGTGGGGGGTGTGGGGAGTGGGTTTGATGACGATCGAATACCAAGGCTAAAAATTATAATAGGGATAGATTTTGTTGTAACTCCACCTCGAAAGTTCTACAGATTTGACAGCAGTAAGCCGACGAATCGAAGATGGGTCGCTACGTTGATTAGTTTTATTTGGATCTATGATTATTGGCAACTATACCTTCTAGACACTATATGCGATCCCCATCTACGGATCCTGGGATTGAAGAATTCCTTAACAAATTACTCCACTCTTGGTGCTGAATTGGACATCTAGGGTAGTGGGTGGATGGTGGATGGTGAATAGTGAATGGTGCTTCTTGGGTTGGGAGGGAATAATTTATCTAGGCCACGATCATGGTGACTCGATCGCGTCCTTGGGACTTGGCTTGATATAATGCTCGATCGGCTGCGTTAATTAAGGCTTGAAAATCATTTTCGCTATTAGGGATAATTGTGGATACACCTACGCTGATGGTGACATAGGGACAAACTGCTGAGGCTTCATGGGTAATTTGCAGCCCTTTAATTGCCGAGCGGACATTTTCACCGACAGAAACTGCTCCTAGAGCATCTGTATTTGGTAAAACGATCGCAAATTCTTCACCACCATAACGAGCAACTAAATCGCCACTTCTGCGGACGGTGCTGCGCATGGACATAGCTACTTTAACTAGACATTTATCGCCATTGGGATGGAGATATCGATCGTTATAATGTTTAAAGAAATCCACATCACACATAATTAAAGATAGTGGTGCTTTGATCCGTTTCATCCGATCCCACTCCTTCTGGATGTAGTCGTCAAAGCCTCGCCGATTGGATAGTTTTGTGAGACTGTCTAAGTTTGCTAATAGTTTAAGATCTTGATTTGCCTGTTGCAGTTCGGTTAATTGATTCTTGATCAAATGGGATTGGCGCACCAGATTTCGTACCCGTTGACGCAGCACTGGCAAGTTAATTGGTTTGGTAATATAGTCAGTAGCTCCAGATGCAAAAGCTCGATCGACTGACTCATTATCATCTAGAGAAGTAATCATTAAAATCGGTGTCAACCGTTCGCCGAGATTCTTGAGCTGTTCGCAAAATTCAAAGCCATCGAGAATTGGCATCACGGCATCAACCAGAATCAAATCGGGGCGATGTTGTTGATAAGCGGCAATCCCGTCATTGCCATTTTTTGCGAGGATTACCTCAAAGCCATCTTGTTCCAATGACTCACTGACTTTAGCCCGAACTACGAGATCATCATCAACTAATAAAATTCGTTGAAGGTTGGGTTCAGTCGTGTTCATAGTAACTCGCGTAAATAATCATCCACGTATTTGGGTGGTTGCGACATCTCATCGATGCTGCTAGCAGTCTCCGTCAGCAATTGACGTTACTCTCACATAGTGTACCCATGCAACGGGGTGACACTGCTATCTCGATCGAGTTATTTATTTGGTGGATGGTGGATAGTGAATGGCTTGCACTGTTCGCGTAGCGTCTGCCTTAGCAGAGCGTAGCCGTTGGTGAAACCTCTCCGCAAGGAGAAGTGTGAATGACAAGCTAATATTCACAACATGTCTAGCTCTAGCGGCTAGGTAATTGGAGTTTATCACTATCTTTCGCTAAAATTACGATTGATGCTTTAACGATCTAGTTTCCAACAAAGACTCGAACGACTTGAAACTTGACTGAATTTAGCTCTGCCCTGCGGGGACAAACCCAAGCTGTCGAACTATTGACACAATCGATTGTCAAACAACGCTTGTCACCTGCGTACCTCTTTCATGGCGCGGATGGCATCGGCAAAAGCTTGGCGGCGAGATGCTTTATCGAGCTAATCTTTGACTCGTCAGCACAAGTCTCAGGCACAGATCCACTGGCGGCAAAATTATTAACTCAGCAAAAACTCCGCCAAGGTAATCATCCCGATGTATTGTGGGTAGCACCAACATACAAGCATCAAGATAAACTCCTCTCTGCCGCAGAAGCCGCAGCCGCAGGTGTAAAAAAGAAAGCCCCACCCCAAATTCGGATCGAACAAATTCGCGAAATCAGTCGATTTTTGGCACGTCCACCGCTGTTGGGCGAAAGATCGGTAATTGCGATCGAACATGCTGAGACAATGGCTGAAGGTGCCGCTAATGCCCTCCTCAAGACTCTAGAAGAGCCAGGAAAAGCCACGATTATTACGATCGCCACTAGTTTAGAATCTCTCTTACCAACGATCGTCTCCCGCTGTCAGCAGGTATCATTTCAACGACTTGATCGATCTTTGATGACTGAAATCCTAACTAATCTGGGCAAGACTGAAATCCTAGCGCGACCAGAAATTATCGGACTAGCTCAGGGCAGTCCAGGTGCAGCGATCGCCATCTGGGAGCAGCTTCAAGCCATCCCTGAGGAGTTGATCGCTAGTTTGACTAAATTACCATTTACCCGCCGTCAGGGACTAGAATTGGCGAGTCAGATCGATCGAGAGCTGGACTCATCTGAGCAGTTGTGGCTGGTGGACTACCTTCAATATATCTATTGGCAACGATCGCGGATGTCCCAAATTGTGGAGATACTAGAACAAACTCGATCGCATTTACTAGCTTATGTTCAACCCCGACTGGTGTGGGAATGCGCGTTGCTGAAAATTGGTGGGTTAAGATCTTGAGTTAGTTGTCAAATTTAGGTATGAAGCGTAGATTCTGCCCTCACCCCGCCAGATCCTGCGGCTCCGGCTCCCCTCTCCCAAGCTTGGGAGAGGGGTTGGGGGTGAGGGCAGTTAACCTTCGCAAAAAAGTTAGCGTTACCTATTGAATTCGCTTCTTCCGAAACCACTCCTGCAATTGTTGACGGCAATCAGATTCCAGAATCCCGCCAATCACAGTTAATTTATGATTGGAAGCCGCACTGTCAGGAATATTTAATACCGTGCGAATACTTCCAGTCTTGGCATCATCAGCACCATATACCAGCAACCCCAACCGCGCCGCAACGATCGCACCAGCACACATTGGACAGGGTTCTAGGGTTACATATAGGGTACATCGATCGAGATGCCAACTATTTAGATCTGCTCCGGCTGCCCGAATTGCCACAATTTCCGCATGAGCAGTCGGATCCCGATCTCGCTCCCGTCGATTCTCACCCTCAGCAATTATTTCACCCGCTGAATTGATAATTATCGCCCCAACTGGCACCTCTCCAGCCGCCCCAGCATTGGCAGCTAATTCGATCGATCTCCGCATCCACTCTCGATGTAACTGAAAATCTATCTTCATTTAATTAGTGAATAGTGGATCGTGGATCGTGAATAGTTATGTTGTTTCTCCCCATCTCCCCATCTCCCCATCTCCCCGTCTCCCACGCCCCAACGGTATCCCGATCCCCTCAGGCAGGAAAACCCCCTTCCAGAGAATTTCCAGTGCAAGTACCATAGATATTACCCCCTGTCAGTTCACAAAGATTGTTACAATAGTTAACAGGGCTAATTATTATAATCTTTATGAAAACAACCTCATCTACTCAGTCCAATGCTCCGTTTAATCAGCCAGCAGTGCCAGCCGTACCAACAGAACTAGTAGATGAGGAAGAAGTTGTCACCTCCCGCAGGGTCAAAGAAGTGACCGATGGTACCTGGTTGAAGTACGATCCAATCGCGATCGCCGAGTATTATAGTAGTCTGCCGCTGAAGGTATTTGCCCGCTTCATTGGGATCTTTTTCCCGATGATTAGTTTTGCCTTTGGGTTGTGGATAGACAAAATCACCAATAGCAGCAAGAAAAACATCGACAAACGCGCTGTTCAGATTCGCAACTTACTGACTAAATTAGGGCCTGCGTACATTAAGATTGGTCAGGCATTATCTACTCGTCCTGACTTAGTACCGCCACAATTTTTAGAAGAATTAGCCCAGCTTCAAGACAATATTCCCGCTTTTTCTAATGAAGTTGCCTATCAATTTATTGAAGAAGAGCTAGGCGACAGACCAGAAGCCATCTATGCTGAAATTAGCGACTTACCTGTTGCGGCTGCTTCGTTAGGACAAGTGTACAAAGGTAAACTGTGGAGTGGTGAAACCGTCGCGATCAAAGTTCAGCGTCCTGGTTTAGCCGACAGTATCACACTAGATTTACATGTGATGCGGACTTTGTGTATTTGGCTGCAAGCTAATTTTAAACAGATTCGGAGTAATTTGGTCTCGATCGTTGATGAATTTGCCGAACGCATCTTCGAGGAGATGGATTACGAAAATGAAGGTCGTAATGCTGAAAGGTTTGCCGAATTGTATGGCAGTATGCAGGATATTTATGTACCCAGTATCTATTGGCAATATACAGGCAGAAGAGTCCTGACAATGGAATGGATCACAGGTACCAAGCTAACTAATCTCGAAGCGGTAGCCGCTCAGGGACTTGATGCTACTTATCTGGTGGAAGTTGGCGTTCAATGTTCATTGCGTCAACTCCTAGAGCATGGCTTCTTTCATGCCGATCCTCATCCTGGCAACTTATTGGCGATGCCTGATGGTAAGCTCGCTTACCTAGATTTTGGGATGATGAGTCAAGTTAAACCATATCAAAGATATGGCTTGGTTGAAGCGATCGTCCATCTAGTCAACCGAGATTTTGATGGGCTGGGACGAGATTTTGTTAAGCTAGAATTTCTGACTCCAGACACAGATTTGCGCCCGATTATTCCAGCGATTTCTCAGGTATTCAACAGCTCACTGGGTGCTGCGGGGACAAATATTGCCGACATGGATTTCAAGAGCGTTACCGATCAATTATCAGGGGTAATGTATGAGTTTCCATTCCAAGTTCCAGCTTACTACGCCTTGATCCTGCGATCGCTAGCTACTCTCGAAGGAATAGCAATCTCTGTCGATCCTGATTTTAAAGTATTGGCGAAAGCATACCCATACGTTGCCAAACGTCTACTCACAGATCCAGCTCCAGATTTACGCAATTCGCTCAAGGAGCTACTATTCAAAGATGGTTCCTTCCGCTGGAATCGACTCGAAAACCTGCTGGCAAATGCGCGAACCAGTGACGAATACGATCTGAATCAGGTGATCGACCAAAGCTTAGAATTTATCCTATCCGATCGAGGTACATTCATTCGGGACTACCTCGCTGATGAAATTGTCCAGGGTTTGGACAATTTTGGGAATAGCACCCTCCAGAATGTCACCTACGCCATCCAGCGAGGAATGGGGATGAAGGTAGAATTGCCTGTCAATAACACCCAGCAGCTATCGGAGGGCTTAGGAAACATCCAACGAATTTGGGGCATCCTCCAGCAGACTAAAGGCTTCGATCCGACGATCGTTTTGCCAAAGATTCCCCAGATTCTAATGAAGTCCGAAACCCAATCATTCGGTCAAAAAATCGCTAGCGGTTTAACTCAGCGGATGGCTGCACGCTTGATTCGTGAGGTATTATTGCAAGACGTACCTGAAGATGTCATTGTTGATGATCGACCTCAGCTTGCACTACCCAATCGAGTTCGAGTTTAAATAGCAAGTTATCGCAACCGTCATGAAAATTAGGACAATAAAGCTAGTGCTTCTACAAACCTGACTTTTTGAAAAAGTCGGGTTTATGTCCTAAGGTGATTCCCGATAAATAATATACCCAATTTTAGACGGGTTTTGGTTGTGCCTACGGCAGGCTAACGCCAACGGCTTCGCTCAACCATCGGTGGTTGAGCGGAGCCGTTGGCGAAGCCTCTCCGCAAGGAGAAAACCAGAACCCAGGGTATATTTATTCCTGTGAATCACCTAACTAGTATGCTCTAGAATTTCTCCCATCCTTTTTCTTTTAGCTCATGTCTTCTACATTTCCAATTCCGCCTCATCTCAATGGTTACTGGCAAGACGCATTTAATTTAAAGCAACACTTGCAGCAATTTTTAGAGATCGAGCCAGCAGATTTGGAGCTAAAATTCACGACGGCATTAGCAGATTTAGCAGAGTTAGGACGACGGGATTTTGATTGGGATGATGCTAGTAAATTTTATCGCGATCGAGTCGGAGAAGCTTATCTATTTGAACTCGCAACTTGGCATCTAACTAGTACTGATTACATTGGCGACACCCTAAAATTAATTGCAGACAATTCCAAAGGAAGAGTGCTTGATTTTGGCGGTGGGATTGGCACACACGCGATCGCATCAGCTCTGTGTCCCGAAGTTAGTCACGTTGTTTATTGCGATATCAACCCGACTAATTACAATTTTGTCAAGCACCGGATCAAAGCATTAGGGCTAGAATCAAAGATTACTTGTTGCACGGAATTAGATCCCAACGAAACCTTTGACACGATTACTTGTTTTGATGTGATTGAGCATTTACCAGATCCAAGCCAGCAGTTGCTTAATTTCCATCGCATTCTTCAAAGCGAAGGCAAGATAGTTACTAATTGGTACTTTTCCAAAGGACTGAATCAAGAATTTCCGTTCCATTTAGACGATCCCAAAACTGTCGATCTGTTCTTTAGAACGCTCCAATCAAATTTCCTCGAAATTTTCCATCCCTATTTCATCACCACACGGTGTTACCGGAAGATGCCATAAATATCGATGGACTGTCGGGGATAATGCCTCAGCCAGATTCGATCCCAACGCCAGTAAGATTCGGGTCAATTATTAAAAAAAAGTATCGTATTTAACCAAACCCATTCTTTTGTTGGATAATTTTGCTATCATAAAGATAAGTAAACTTAATCAGTAACATAACGGGGATCGTAGTAATGGCGGAGCGAGCAATCTGGAACGAAGCGCGGGAGATAGCAACGTATCATCCAGGTCAAAAAGTAGAAATCAAGCACCTGCGCGGGGTTATTGATACAGTCATCAGTTACGATCCGATGATGGTACCCCCGATCACTCTCGCTAACGATCCCCAGCCGCGCTACCCTGAAGAACTTATCCTGATTTCCCAACCTGCGACTACCTTTGATTGGTTGCGCTCTTTGTCTAAAGCTGCAAACAATTTGGCAGTCCCCAACCGCCGTCATCCGATCGAAGCTTAAAATACAATTGCGAATTGTAACGCGGCTATGCCCGATCGCGGTGCTCTTCTGCGATACTGATAAATTGATAAAAGAATATATGTTGGGAGAGCTGTCTCATGCGGGATGCTGTAACAAATCTTATAAAAACCTACGACATCACTGGTCGTTATTTAGACCGGAACGCGATCGATAGCTTAAAATCTTATTTTGAGACTGGTGCGGCAAGAATTGCTGCGGCTGGAGTGATCAACGCCAATGCAGCAGCAATCGTCAAGAAAGCGAGTTTGGTGTTGTTTGACGAATTGCCAGAACTGATCCGTCCTGGAGGCAATGCCTATACCACCAGGCGTTATGCTGCTTGCTTGCGGGATATGGATTATTATCTCCGCTATGCTAGCTATGCGATTGTGGCAGGTGATACTAATGTTCTAGATGAGCGAGTGCTCCAAGGCTTGCGAGAAACTTACAATTCACTGGGTACGCCGATTGCACCAACTGTAAGAGGAATTCAGATCATGAAGGATCTCGTCAAAGCGCAAATAGCGACTACTGGTGTCACCGATACTAGCTGTGTGGATGCACCATTCGATCACATGACTCGTGAAATCAGCGAGCAAGATCTTTAGGTAGTGGATACTTCGGCTACGCTCTGCTAAGGCAGACGCTACGCGAACAGTACAAGTAATTGATAGTGGATAGTTGATAGTTGATAGTTATAGCTACCTGATTAGATATTCATTGTTAAGATCGATTAGATTTAGTCTAAAAAAGATTGTCACTTAGTGCATTGCATTAAGTGACAATCTTTTTTAGATGACATTAATTATCAGGACTAAAGAGCGGTTAGAGAGTATGTGGATGATTGGAATATAGATTCTACTTCAGCAAAATCTGATTCCGATACTCTCTAACCTAGTCTGATAATTAAGCGGCTGGATCTGGGACAACAGCAGTCAAACTATCAAGTGATAGTGGAATAAAGTCACAGGTGCTAGTTAAGCCCAAAAGCATTGGTTCTTTGGGATTGATAACTTTGCCAGTAATTCCACAGCGTTCCTCTGTGTTGGCAACGGCTGTCACGGTAGCGCGAATGTCTTCAGAAGTAAAACGGTGACGGTAATCACCAGATTTTTGCTGTACATATTTCCATAGTACTTCACGAATCAAGGCTTGATAACCTTGATGACCAGAAATTTCTTTCAGTCTTTCTTTGAGTTCGCGTTCGAGCCGAATGCTAGTAACTTCCATTTCTGTGGTTGGTGTCCGCTTGAGTGTGTGCATGATTAATTAAGTTGCTCCGAGAATTTGATCGTAGACAGGGTGGTGTATTTAGTGTAGTATTTTTTGCGATAAATAGCAAACATTTTCTAAACTTTATTAATTATTCAGTATTTTGGGACATTTTTTAAATTTTCTTGGAGAAATTGAGGTGAGAGTTTTATGGTTGAAAAACTAAGAAATATGACATTTTGACAGAAGATCTCATTCTACCCTCACAATTTCCTCACAATTTTTCTCTAAGCTACAGCGAGAGGCAAAAAGCCAGTACTCCAAACTTCATCGACCGATGAAGACTCATGCTGAAAGGAAAACCCATGCTGAAACTGATTTACACTGAAACAGCCTTACATTTTGAATTGTTGACTGCCGATCTGGAAGAGTGGGTTGAGCGACGGCTCGTATTCTCTATGAGTACGGGGGAAACAATGTTTGTCAACTCGGAAAAAGCCAGTTTTCTGCTGCCAGAGCCGATCTGTGATGCTACCGCAGCCAATTTCTACTTCCATCATCAAGGTGTGAAGACGGTGACAGTCAATCGGTGCGATCTGGATCGAGTTGAAGTCGGACTGACTGGTTATTGGCTATCTACCGATCTAAATGATGCTAAAGGTATCTTTGTGACGCAATTACCCGATCGAGTTGAGCTATATTTATGGCAATTGTGGTGCAGCGCAAATGTACCCTCGGCGATTAGGCTTTAGGGCGTGCTATTTTTAAGGTTGAGATTTAGCAACTGTTTTTCCCGAATCTCTGGCTTGGCTTGAAAAAACAACGTCTGGATTTACTGCTGGTGGAGCGTAACTTGTGCGAGTCTCGCCAATTGGCACAACGCTGGATTCAAGCTGGAGAAGTGCGGGTAAATGGCGAGATTGTAGATAAGTGCGGTACAGGAGTTCTATTGACTGCTAGCCTCGAAGTCAAAGCCAGAGCTAGATTTGTGTCCCGTGGGGGCGAGAAGCTAGCGAAGGCTTTGTCAGTATTTGAGGTTTCCACAATTGATAGAATTTGCCTAGATGCAGGCATCTCCACAGGGGGATTTACAGATTGTCTCTTGCAGGCTGGTGCAAGACAAGTTTATGGAATTGATGTCGGTTATGGACAAGTAGACTGGAAAATCCGCACTGACGATCGATTAATCCTGCGCGAACGAACAAATATTCGGCACTTGACTCCAGTAGAACTCTATGGAGAGCCAGTTGAGGGTATTTATCCAGTCGCGCTACCAGATTTAGCAGTAGTTGATGTCTCATTTATCTCCGCAATCAAAATTCTCCCCGCCTTAGAGCGACTCTTAGCACCACCAAAAGAACTCATACTGCTAGTTAAACCGCAGTTTGAAGTGGGTAAACAAGCGATCGGCAAGAATGGAGTCGTTCGCGATTTATCAGCCCAAGCAGGGGCAATTTTGGGGGTATTAACAGCCGCTCAAGAATTGGGATGGCACTATCGCGGTTTAACCTGGTCGCCACTTGTCGGGCCAGCCGGAAATATTGAGTATTTATTGTGGTTAAATACAAATAGTGATGAACCAGTTTCCGCACCAAATTTAGCCGAGGTTGAGTTGTTGACTCGATCGGCATATCAAGAATTAGTGGTTTAGTGGTTTAGCGGTTTAGTGGTTTAGTGAATAGTAATATTGTTACTCTCATGCTCCCACGCTCCCATCCCTCTCCCCATCCTCACCCCCGAAAAAAATGGCAATCCAACTACGTGTCTACGTCCCCCCACATCCATTAATCAAGCACTGGCTAGGGATGGCGCGAAATAAAGAGACTTCGCCGAAAATTCTGCGCCAAACATTGGCAGAATTGGGCAAGTGGTTGGCGTATGAAGCGATTAGGGAATGGCTACCGACGATCGATATCCAGATTCCGTCACCGCTAGCTGATACGACGGCGACATTTGTGCATCCTCAGACTAAACTAGCGATCGTGCCAATTCTGCGGGCAGGATTAACATTGGTTGAGGGGATTCAGTCGGTTTTACCGCTAGAGTCGGCAATTTATCATCTGGGATTGGTGCGGGATGAGGAGACATTGCTACCTAGTTGCTATCTAAATAAGCTACCGGATCAATTCGATCCAGATACTCGGATTATCATTGCTGAACCAATGCTGGCAACTGGCGGAACGATCATGCAGGCGATGACTGAGCTGGTGCAGCGCGGTATCGATCCGGCGTATGTGCGGATTATTGCCATTATTGCGGCACCACCAGCTTTGCAGAAGTTGAGTGAGACATACCCCACTTTGAGTATTTATGCGGCAATGATTGATGAACATGTGAATGAGTCCGGCTTTATTGTGCCTGGACTGGGGGATGTTGGCGATCGAGCTTTTGGGACGTTATAACTAGAATAGGTGGTTGGTACGCTCGCGCTACTTTGGTGCGTTACGCTACGCATTCGCGTAGCGTCTGCGATAGCAGGGTAACACACCCTACCAATAATCCATAATTCTGATGAATGATACTGAGTCGATTATTATCCGATTAGAAGATGTAGATAAGACTTATGGAATTGGAGATACTTTAGTTAGAGCATTGGATGGGGTCAATTTGATGATCGCGGAAGGTGAGTATTGCTCAATTATGGGACCATCAGGTTCGGGCAAATCTTCGGCGATGAATGTGATTGGTTGTCTAGACAGACCCACTAGCGGGCGTTATTATCTAGACAAACTAGATGTGTCTACTGTCCCCGATGCAGAACTAGCAAAAATTCGCAATCGCAAGCTGGGCTTTATCTTCCAGCAATTTCATCTTTTACCCCAACTTACCGCCCTCGACAATGTGATGTTGCCAATGATTTATGGCGGACTACCACCGAGTGAACGCAAGGAACGGGCGGTAGTAGCATTGGAGAAAGTGGGGCTAAGTAACCGGATGGCAAACCGCCCCAATCAGCTCTCAGGCGGGCAACAGCAGCGGGTAGCGATCGCTAGAGCAATTGTCAGTGAACCACGGGTACTGCTGGCAGATGAGCCGACAGGTGCCTTAGATTCGCGCACGACGCAAGAGGTGATGGATATTTTTACTGGGCTAAATGAAGCCGGAATCACGATCGTCATGGTCACTCACGAACCCGATGTCGCCAAGCAAACTAGGCGAATTGTCTGGTTCAAGGACGGTCAGGTAGTGCATTCTCACCTTACACCGAGTGATATTTATCGGGTGGCGATGGAGGTTAGTTAAGAGCGCGGGAGCGCGGGAGACTGGGGGAGAACTATCGATTGCTAAACCACTAAACCACTAATTCAATCACTATCAAACTCACTCAAATCCTGCTCACCTTCAGCGACATTAACCAAGACTTTATCAACTCTTTTGCCGTCCATATCGACGATTTCAAATCGGAGTTTGCGCCATTGAAAGTATTCACCAGAGATGGGGATTTTGCCGAGCTGCATACTGATGAAGCCGCCGAGGGTATGGTAATTACCGCGATCGACTGGACTGATTGCACTTTCGGGGATATCAAATTGGTCGAATAATTCTTCGATCGATAGCATCCCATCCAGGAGCCACGAGCCATCTTCTCTTTGAATGATTTGGGGTTCTTCGGGTTCTTCATTAAAGTCGGTAATATCACCAGCAATCTCTTCAAAGATATCGTGCATGGTGACTAATCCTTGAATCACACCATATTCATCCACCACCATCGCGATGTGGGTACCAAACTTCTTGAATTGTTCGAGTACTTTTAAGCCTTTAGTACTCTCAGGAATAAACAACGGTTGACGGAGGGATTCAGTGATATTTATCTCCTCACCTCTGAGGGTTTGGGAGAGTAGATCCGCAACGTGAATTACACCCAGGACTCGATCGAGTTCACCTGCACAAACAGGTAATCTAGAATAGTCGCTATCGAGAATTTTTTGACGGGTAACCTGGATCGAATCCTCACTATCAATCCAGGTAATATCTGGACGAGGAGTCATCAGCGCACCAATTTTGAGATCGCCGAGGCTCAATACGCCCTGCACCATATCCTGCTCGGATTCCTCAAACATCCCAGTCTCAGTCCCCTGCTCGATCATCACTTTGATTTCTTCTTCCGTCACTTCCGGCTGAGTGGAAGGTTTGATCCCCAATAGTTTGACCACAAACTTGGTAGAGCCGCTCAGGATAAAAATAATCGGCGTAGCTAACCTGACGAGTAAATTTAGGGGGATAGCGACTAAACTAGCGACTTTTTCAGGGCTATTTAGGGCAAGTTGTTTTGGTACCAACTCAGAGATGACAATGCTGAGATAAGTAATAACTGCGATCGAAATAGTGGATGAAATTGGTTGACTATATTGAGGCGGTAGCCAACCGTCTAGCAATGGTAAAATCACCTGTGAAATTGCACTTTCACCTCTAGCACCACTAAGAACTACCAGAAATGTAATGCCAACTTGAACTGTGGGCAAAAAGCGATCTGGTGACATTGCCAAGCCGAGGGCAATTTTGGCTCGCCTATCGCCTTGATTTGCTGATTGTTGCAATCTAACTTTTCGGGCTGAAACGATTGCCATTTCGGACATGACAAAGACACCATTGAGTACGATCAAGAAAGCAACCAGCAACAGTTCCGCAGTTAGAGACATGAAACAAAGAGTAAAGGATTGTCCAAAATACTGTCTCTAGTTTACCCGTTCTGGTGCTACTCGCTAGTGAGATTCGATCTTGTTCTTCCCTTTAACCCTTTCGGTGAATGCTAGCAGTGCAAATTGAGGTAGAGCCAACGATCGCCGCCAGCGGCTGGGATCCTGGGCGATTCGGTACAGCCATTCTAAATTGAGTGTGCGAAAAATCTGAGGTGCTCTAGCCTTCACTCCAGACCACACATCAAAACTACCGCCCACACCAACCCAAATCGCGCCAGGACACAGGTGAAAGTTATCGCGAATCCACAACTCTTGTCGAGGTACTCCCAGGGCTACTAGGATGATTTTCGGCTGTCTGAGCTGGAGCTGTTCCTGAAGTCTGGCTTGCCCTGATGTGTCGATATAGCCATCCTCAATTCCGACGATATTCAGACTGGGTAATTCTGTCTGCCAATGTTGGGCGGCAAGTTTCACAATTTCTGGTTTGCCGCCATAAAAAAAAACGGGATAATTATATTCTGGTTGACTCGCCAGTCGGAGCAAATTTTGACCCAATTCAATGCCAGCACAGCGAGTTTGGGCGATCTGATGTAGTTTTAACGCCATGATAATTCCGGCACCATCGGGAGTAACTAATCCAACTTTATCAATGATGCTGGCTAATTCTCGATCGTGATTTGCCTGAACCACAATTTCAGCATTCATCGTCACCACATGGGTACCGATTCCCTGCTCAAGTCTGTCGATCAGCCATGCAGTGTAGTCACGACACAGGTGAACTGGTTGACCGAGAATTTTGAATTGTGGTAACTGTTTGGACGATCGATCTGGCATAGAAATTTGCTAAGTAATTAGATAATCTGGCTATTTAAGGTCATTTAATTGATCCAACAACCATTCATCCACTGGTTCTTCATCCTTACGTTTTAGCTCAACTCGAATTGCCGTTACAGATCTGGAACCGACGGGTGCAGGTATTTTGTTGAAGATAATATCGTAGTCAAATGGATCTTCATTTCGTTGTTTGAGCCAATCATCTACTTTTGTTTTGGCAAATAGAGATTGACCGCTTTCAAACATTCGATTAATCTGAAGTTGGATACTGTGGGGATTATGTTGAGACATAGGGATTAGGCTTTAGGTTTTACTGGAGTTTAGGTTAAAAAAGATCGCACTCACATCTTGTACCAAAAGTGACTATCGTCGGTCTCGCTGTATTTTAGACGGTTGGTTGGGTGCATCTCCAATTCCAAAGTCTGTGACAATTGTATACCCTAGATATGCGCCCATCAGAGCGGCAAACACAGTAATCACACCAACGGCTGGAGCTTGGTCGCCAATCGTGTCTTTGAGCCATTTCAGCATAAAATTCAATAATTTGTATGTGTGGGACTATCGACGATCTTATCTTACTTCAGACGGCCGATAGATACTTTCGGTGCAAGATATGAGTATAGAAAAAAGGCAGGGGATGTTGATGAAGCGGCGGTTTTATTCTGGGGGAACCCCCGAATAAAAAACCGACAAGACATTTCCCCCTACCTTTTTTTACTTACCGCTGATGATTATTTCTTTGGTGGTCCGGCGGTGATAATCACAAATCGATCGGGTTGAATTAATTCCTTAGCGACTTGATTAACCTGTTCTAATGTCACAGCTTGAATCTTCTTGGGAAATTCGCTGATTTCATTTGGATTTAGATTGAAAATAGCATTGCCCAATGTAGCTCCAGCAATTTCGTCTGGGGAGGCGAGATCGACATTGTAGTTGCTAGAGATACTCCGTTTGGAGTTGGCAACTTCGGCGGCTGTGACACCTTTTGTCTGGAGATCTTTGAGCAGTGCGATCGTGCTTTGAGTGGCTTTAGCAGTATCTTCTGGTGCAGTTTGCATCGAGATAATGAAAGTACCAAACTTTTTACCAGCAGCAAAGCTACTGTAGATCCCGTAGGTTAAACCCTGTCTGTCCCGAATCTCAGTACCGAGGCGGCTGGAGAGCGTATCGCCACCGAGAATTTGATTGAGGACTAAGGCGGAATAATAGCGCGGATCTTTGCGATCGATCGCTTTATTACCCATTAACGTCACTACTTGGGTTTTCCCTGGAAGAACCGGATTTACCAATACCTGTTTGGCAGGTAACTGGGTTGCAGGGTAGTTGAGCTTAATTTTAGTTGCTGTGGTTGACCATTTGCCCAGGTTGTCTTCTAATAAACGCTTCATTTCAGGTACTTTAAAGTCCCCGACGATCGCCATCATCGTATTGCTAGGCAGGTAATGCTGACGATAGAAAGCTTGGAGATCCTTGGCTGTCAATCCGGTGAGGGTTTGAGCGGTGGGGAAGATCGTGAACGGATGATTTTTAGGATAAATCGTCTGCTGGAACTTCTTCCGCGCCACGCTGTTGGGGCTGTCTAGCTCTAGTTTGAGGCTAGTCAGGGCGCGTTGACGGCTCAGTTCAAACTTCTGAGTTGGGAATGTCGCATTTTGGAGGACATCGCCGAGGGTTTTCAGCAGTACAGGTAGATCTTTGGACAACGCGCTTCCGCCTAGGCTGACACCTTCGCGACTAGCTCCAAACCCAATCCCAGCACCGCGATCTTCGAGGGTGGTAGCGATCGCCAGAGCCGTTTGAGTTTTGGTACCACTCATCAGGTTGGTGGCTGTCAGCGCGGCTAATCCAGCTTGCTGCGGACTGTCGTACTCGGCACCTGCTTGAATATTGCCGCTGATGGTAACAGTGGGCGTACTCGAATCAGGCAACAGGAATACTCGCAGTCCATTTTTGAGCTTCACCTCTTGGGGCAAGAATTGGCTCTGGCTGGCGGAATCTGGATCTAGAGCTGGGAGGTATTTTGCCAGTTCCGCAGGGTCTACAGGAGCACCTGGGTTGTAGTTACCGACGGTTTTACCACCGCCACTGCCCGCTGCTTCCGGTTTGCCAGCAATTTTAGTTGGTTGAAAAAAGCCGACGGTTTTGAACTGTTCTTGGAGATACTTTTTAGCAACTCGTTGGACATCAGCAGCCGTCACCCGTTCGACTCCGGCGAGATACTTATCGGTAAATTGATAGTCACCTGTGGTGGTTTGATCGTTGCCGAGCTGTCTTGCTTGACTGTTGATATCCCGATTACTGAGGAGATAGCCAGCTCTAAGTTGAGCTTTGGCGCGAGAGATTTCGGCTGGAGTCACGCTTTTGGCTTGGACTAGCTTAATCTCTTTTTCCACCGCTGCTTCTAGTTTGGGCAGAGATTTACCTACTTCAACGATTCCAGATAGCTCATACCAGCCACCTGCCCTCAGATTAGCAGCACCACCGTCAAGACTAGTCGCAATACCTGCTTCGACGATCGATTGATACATCCGCGAACTCCGTCCTTCCGTGAGGATATAGTTCATGACATCGATCGCGGGCACATCAGGATCGTTGGCTTCTGGCAAGGGGTAAACCATGCTGGCGATTTGGGTTGTGCCTGGTTCTTTCAGCGTCAACCGTTTTTTGGTTGGCGTAGCACCCATCGTCGCCGTTGGCTGAGTGACTTTAACTGCTCTGCGGGGAACTTTCCCAAATGTCTCCTGTACCTTCGCCATCAAAGTGGCGGTGTCAAAGTCGCCAACAACAACTAATGTGGCGTTATTTGGCGCGTAGTAAGAATCATAATAAGACTTGACTTGCTCGACGGTAAATTTTTCAACGTCTGCCTTGGTACCGCCGACAGTTAAGCCATAGGGAGTATTCGGAAAAGCCGCCCGTTTGACAGCTCGATCGAGTCGATAACCAGGACTATTTTCATAACCTTGCAGCTCTGAAATTACGACTCGCTTTTCGCCTGTGAGCTTCTCGGTATCGATCGTCGCATTCTGCATTCGATCGGCTTCTAATGTCAATAAACTAGTCAGCTTATTCTTCTCAACAGTGCCAAAGTAAGCTGTCTGATCGTAACTAGTAAAAGCATTAAAATTGCTGCCTAAAGCCGCAAATAATCTCCCAAATTGAATCGGGCGATCTTTGGTTCCTTTAAATAACATGTGCTCTAATTGGTGAGCAATCCCATTTACTCCAGGAGCTTCATCTCGCGAACCAATCTTGTACCACACCTGTACCGTTACCACTGGAGCACTGCGAACTTCTTTAGTTAAAATGGTCATACCATTTTCTAACACTGTCTTTTTGACATTTGCCGTTAGAGCTGGTGACTTTTTCGCCGGAACTGTTGGAGGCTTGCGCGGTTTAGCGATTGGTTTCTTGACGACTTCTGCCGCTACGTTTGACTCGGCAACTGTGGTTGGCTGTGTAGACATTGCCACTTGTGGTGCTGCCAATATTGCGCTCAAGCACACGCTCAGTAGCAGTATTCCAAACCGATACCGCCGCCACATCACCCAAAATTCTCTAATTTTCATATTTACGCTGATATCTGCACATGGATATTTTGTAGTCCGGTTCTGGTGTCTGACTTGACACAATTATAGACTTCCTAAAACTCCTGTGCGTTAATTAAGACTTGATACTTTAGCGCGAATCTCTTCAATTCGCTGCCGATTTACACCCAGGTCAGATTCACCCAAACGGGAAGCCGATCTCACCTGAATAAATTTACCATCATCATCGAAATAAAACTCCACATCATCAACAAACCCCATTAATTGACTCGCAAATTCCGCATACAGATAGTTGTTAGTTTCTTTGATAATAGTAGATCGCGGCATCGATTGAATTGCTAGTTTGAGATCGGCTATTCGCGGCATGGTACCGCCACCAATCTGAATTGGCTTGATTGCATGTTCCGTATCACTAGCTACTGCCTGACTATTTACACAATTTGGCGTACTGGCACAGACGGCTAATTTACCATTAGTAACGCCAATATTTGTGGGCGAGACACCTGCAAATACATGGTTACTCCACAGTAAATAGGCAATCACTAAGCCGATCGCAATGACGATATATCTACCAATATTGTTCGATTTTGCTGTGTTCATAGTGATCTTTCAGTCTACTCTATCCATCTTAGATCAAAAATCCCCCAGTCAAGTCGAGCCAATCTGAGAATTAGGACTTTTCAGTGGTTATCGAACGATCGATCCAACATAGATTTTTATTGTGCATCTACCAAATTAGCGATTCTCTTTCAAACAGGCTATTGCTGGGACAAACGCTCCGCTACCGCCAACCAAATTCTGGATTGGCTGGTTATGGGATCGATCGAAACTAATCAACAGTAAAGCCATAACGATAGTATCGTTATGGCTCAAATCCTGTGAAAGAGGATAGCTGATGAGAGATCCGATCTTATTTAAGTTTACCCATCTCTGTAAGCTTGTCTTTAATCTTCTCAAGTGCTGCACGATTACCAATCAGCAGCGTAACGTTTTTTTCTTCAAACGTCCCGGTAAGTGTTGGTGGAGTTGGGGTGATTCCAAGTTTTTTGAGAATTTGTCCACAGATCTTCTTATTGGTCAAGAGAATACTGTGATTCTTGGCCGATTGATCTGCCCCTTCTACCGCACCAGCGGGTGCAGCCGTCGCCCCAACCTTCTCTGCAATCGATCTAAATATTTTCTGATTTTGGAGGATCAAAAATAGATTTTGCTTGAATATATCACCATCGGGTGGAGTTCCATTAGTAGTATCACCTCCTAGACCCTTGGACATTGCACGAGCAAATTCTCCATTAGCAATCAATAGTTCATTAGTTTTTTTTGCAACTTCTTTTTGATCCGCTCCAGCGATCGCTACATAGTCCCTATGAGCTGAAGTCAACTGAGATTGTTGTGGAGCTGAAGCTTTAGCAGACAAAGATAAACTATTTAGGCTAGTAGCAATTAAACTCAAACCTAAATATACAAGTAACTTACGCATCGATCTGAAATTCCTAATTCAAACTAGATAATGTCTGGGTTTTGCCTGAGTAATACTGAAAGTTTTATTCAAGCAAACTCAGGCTTGTAAATATAAATTAGCAATTTAATTAAGATTGTTCTGTAGCAAAAAATACTTATTTATCTGAGCTTTTTAAATCCAAATCAGTACATTAATCTTCTATTGTTTCTGTAATTAAAAATACTTTATGGGCTAATTCAGTCTGATTCGATCGCTGTGCTGAACTAGCATTGGGCAGTACTTTAGTCCTAGCAGCCGTCAAACATGAAGTTTTGGGGAAAAAGCAAGGTTATGAATTGTTTGGGGGTATTTAGCTAGTAAGTACTTGAGCGAAATTAGTTACACACATTAAATATTATAATATATCTAAGTTGTCAGATTGCACATCGCATAAATTGTTCAAATGTTTGTCCTCAGAGAGATCAACCCACTGTCCTTCAAGCTATTAGAAAGAA
>JANNDL010000145.1:0-3284 GCA_031387665.1 Chamaesiphon sp. OTE_75_metabat_95
AGATGATGAGCATTGGCGATCGCACAGCAACAAGACACACCTATTTTTATTCTGGGAACGGTAATCTCATCGTCACTCCATAAGTACCGAACCAAGAGTTAAAAGTTTCGATACAATCGAGTAGTGGAGTCTTTTGCAGGAGATTCAATATGCGTCAGCTCAAATATTATGTCGCTTGTACTGTCGATCGATTTATCGCTCATCCAGATGGTACGCATGATGGTTTTTTAATGGAAGGGGAGCATTTTGCCGATTTAATCGCGACATTTCCCGAAACCTTCCCCGCACAGTTTCGCGACGTACTTGGGATCGGTGGTGAAAATAAGTGCTTCGATACAGTGTTGATGGGACGCAGGACTTATGAAGTGGGAGTAAAGGTAGGTATCGCGAACCCTTATCCACAGATGCAGCAGTATGTTTTTTCGCGCATGCTGACAGCAAATCTGGATCGAAATATCGAGCTAATTTCAACCGATCCTGTGACAGTCGTCCAAGACTTGAAGCAACAACAGGGCAAGGATATTTGGTTGTGTGGTAGTGGCAATTTAGCAACAACGCTATTTTCGGAAATTGATGAATTGATTCTGAAAGTCAATCCCCTTCTGCTCGGATCGGGTATTCCCTTATTTGCAGGTATTTTCAAACAAACTATGCTGGAACTTACAAATAGCAAGATCTATAACAACGGTTTTACGTTGCTTCACTATCAGGTAAAATATTAAAGTATTAAAATTCGTTGGGCACTTGGCAGATCGTCGCCGCCCATATCGAGCTGGTGGCTTAAATATTAGAGAATTCTGAGTTTGTTGAGATGGGTTCCGTTGGTAGAATAGACCTCCTGCATGAATAGTAAAAGAGTGTGACAGTAGAGGGTGGAGATAGTGCCAAGTGGGGTAAATTGAGGAGATAAACACAGACCCAAGACAGATATGGGATATAAACAGTTAGAGCAGCTATCAAATTCTGAATTTAAGCGATTATGTGGAGTCAGTCGCGGGACATTTGGCGAAATGGTAGAGATTTTGAGACCACAGCTAGACCGCAGCGGGAAGAGAGGTGGACAATCCAAACTGAGTGTAGAAGACCAATTACTCGTAGCAATGGAATACTGGAGGGAGTATCGAACACAATTTCACATTGGTGTCAGTTGGGGCATTAATGAAACAACAGTCGGGAGAATTATCCAGAAAATCGAAAATATGCTGGTTAAATGTGGCAAGTTTCGACTGCCAAGTCATAGACAATTATTCACAGCAGAGTCGGAGTCGAAAGTGACAGTAGTAGACGCTGGGGAGGTAGAAATCGAACGCCCAAAAGACGACAGCGGCGCTACTATAGTGGCAAGCAAAAATGTCACACTCTCAAAGCACAAGTATTAATCGATTGGGAATCAGGACAGATAATTTGTACATCCATTGCTACAGGTAAAACTCATGATTTTAAATTGCTCAAGCGCAGTCGATTACCTTTGACATCAGCACAATTGTGTCTGGCTGACCGAGGGTATCAAGGGTTTGCCAAGCAGTTTAGCGGTGCTTGCCTTCCCACCAAGAAGCCCCGAAAGCAACAGCTCAGTAAAGCAGAGAAACAACATAATCGCGCTTTGGCCAAACTCAGAGTGCGAGTCGAACACGTCATTCGCCGCTTCAAGATTTTTCGGATATTTTCGGGAAGATACCGTAATCGCAGAAAGCGATTTGGATTGCGTTTGAACTTAATTGCTGGATTACTCAACTATGAACTGGCACATGCATCTTGATTCATGCAGGAGGTCTAATGAACTGACCCAAGCTAAATTAAGAAAACTCACAACTTGCTCAAATTGTTTTTGTAGAATCATGACAAGTGAGCATAATTTATCCTCACATCATTGTTGCGTGGCTAGAAACGAGCTTTGTATCTATGAATTCTAATGAGAAGATCGTGAATCCAGTCGATCGACCGCAGATAACTTCCCAACTATCTGAAAATGTGATTTTGACCACAGTTGACGATCTGTATAGCTGGGCAAAACTTTCCAGTATCTATCCACTTTTATTTGGCACTGCTTGTTGCTTTATTGAATTTGCGGCTTTAGTCTGTTCGCGGTTCGATCTCGATCGAGTGGGGATTTTTCCCCGTTCTTCACCACGCGCCGCAGACTTAATGATTACGGCTGGTACGATTACTATGAAGTATGCTCCAGCATTAGTGCGTTTATACGAACAGATGCCCGAACCGAAATATGTAATTGCGATGGGAGCTTGTACGATTACAGGCGGCATGTTTAGTGCCGATTCCCATACCGCAGTAAGGGGTGTGGATAAGTTGATTCCAGTTGATGTGTATGTACCCGGCTGTCCGCCGCGTCCAGAGGCACTTTTGGATGGGATTATCAAGCTCCGCAAGAAAATCGCTAATGAAAGTCTTCAAGAACGACATTTCACCTCGCAAACCCATCGCTATTACAGTACTACCCACAAACTGCGCCCAGTCGATCCGATTCTCTCTGGGAAATATCTCCAAGACGGGCGACATCGCCATCCTCCCGCCGAGTTGCAGAATTGTTAGACGGTTTTTTTCTAAACTGCTTGCAAAACATAGAACGTATAACCATAGGAGTCGCTAAATCGTTCAAACATTCGCATTTCTGCTTCAGTTTCATCAATAACCGATTGTCTTGCAGACAGGCTTCGCCAACGAGTAACTGGGGTGATTTCGATCTGCTGCATCCGCTCGCGCAGCGGTTCGTAATAATTGACCCACCAAGCCTGACTCGGCAGCCGATGAGTTGAAAGTACGCTAAAGCCCGACCGATATTCTCAGCCTCAGTTCCCATCATGGGATAGGCATTTTGCCAATACGCGATCGCCGAATCTGGCGCACGATCGATAAACCAACTTAGCTCAGATATAACGGCAATCCCGCTGTCAGCAACTAGCGGTCGCCAGAGTGTAAGACCCCGCTCAAACCCAAGATGATAAATCGCTCCCTCAGACCAAAGCAAGTCAAACACACCCACCGATCGATCGAGCTTACCCATATCACCATGAATCGGCACGATTAAACGATCGATACCGAGCTGTTTTGCCCGCGCTGTCAATTCGTCGATAAAAACCGCAGATGAATCGACCGCCACGACTGGACTCTGATAGTGTTGTGCCAGCAGCAATGCACCAGCACCGCTGCCACATCCGAGATCGGCAATTCGCGGCTGGATGGGCAAAGTAGGCAGAAGGCTCAAAATATGCCGAGAGAAGTCAGAGTCACCTGGCCCTTGACGATCGCGTCCACGGTGTAGATCG
>JANNDL010000156.1:0-20751 GCA_031387665.1 Chamaesiphon sp. OTE_75_metabat_95
AATAATCTCGTCTTTGCTGATGGTTAGTTTTTGGGGTGCCTGTTTCAATGCTCTGTTGTCTGTTTGATGTCTCCTTCGACTCTACAGCCATAACTACCGCTTATCCAAAATCTTCCTAATTTTTTAAGCCTGAGTAGTTACCATTTTTTCAGCTTCCATTCGTCCAAGCTACGATTCAACAGCATCAACTTAAATTAGCAGTTTATGAGCCAGAAGAAAAGGAGATTGTCAAATGGCAGAACTAAATGAATATCAGACCAAAATTCAAGATTTACTGACTGAATTAGCTGCTTATGGCTCTAGCGATCGAGAGGTAGAATCGCAGTTAATTTTTGACGCAGAGCGAAATCATTATCAACTAATGCACGTCGGTTGGCGGAATAAACATCGCATCTATGGCTGTGTGGTACATCTAGATATCAAGAATGGCAAAATTTGGATTCAACACAATGGCACTGAATTCGATATTGCTGTCAAACTAGCAGAAATGGGTATTCCCAAACAAGATATCATCAATGGATTCCATTCGAGCTATATGCGACAGTTTACAGAATTTGCCGTTGGCTGATGATTTAGCCTTCAATTGCCTATTGTTAACATTTATCTCGAAGGCTAGCAGAAGACATATGTTTGGGGCAATTAGTATAAGAGATCATAACTTAGTCTTTACCGTCAATACATTCTTGGCATGAGCATCCAGACAGCATCTCATTGTAACGAACTTGGCTTAACGAGTCGATCGAGATCGATAGTAATGTTACGATCTAGCTATCGATTCTCCAAGGGAGAGGCTATTGCTGACGCAAACGCTCCGCTACCGCCAACGACGATTAGAATCTGCTATATTCGGATTAAAACCAATCGAATTAATCCTGATTTACCAATTCTGGCGGCATGATAAAAGAACCGTCAGGATGAGATTCGAGATCGATCGATCCGATCGCAGCATCGATATTTAACTCACCATAAATATGCGGAAATAAGTTATTTGAGTCTACCCCTTCGTAGCGAATTTCAGGCTTGACTCGATCGACATCAATTTTGAGGATGACTAAATCTGTTTGATCTTTGAAAAAGCGATTTGCCGAGCCGATTACTTGGACAACGGTAGAGCAATGGATGAATCCTTCCGAGTCTAGAGTATTGCTCCGATAAGTGCCGATATTTTTGGCTTGTTCCCACTCATGCCGTTTGGTAATGTGCAGAATAGTATTCATGGAGTTTATTACCGCTGCGGCAACTTTGGGTACATCATGTGGCTGAACGAGATAATACCATATTCTGGCGGGTAAAATGAAGACCATCGGACCATTGCCACAGTTGCCGAGGCAGCCACTGCCCTCATAGCTGACGTTGGGCGTGTTCAGTGCGCGAAAGGTGGCTAACACTTTTGCCGCGCCTTGTTTGCGGCAAGTCAGGTGTTGACAAACCAATACCGAACTTTTAGGTGGAGCCGAATAATATCGATCTTGATTCATCATTTATCCTGCATATCAAGGAATTTACACATTAATAACTGCTACTACTATTCACAACTAACAGGGTGCGTTATTCTGGCAATTAATTATCAATTATCAATTATCAATTATCAATTACCTAATTAGCTCCATAAATCACTATGAATATCCACATCTAAATCATCAATTTTTGGGGCTAAAAACTGTTGAATAGTTGAGTGCAGTTGCTTGAGTTTAAATGGTTTGGTCAGATAGTCATTAGCTCCAGCACGGAGGCATTTTTCGCGATCGCCATCCATTGCTAGGGCGGTGAGTGCGATGATTGGGATTGCGACTAGCTGGGTATTTTGACGAATTTTGATGGTCGCTTCCAATCCATCCATTCCAGGCATTTGGATATCCATGAGAATCAAGTCGGGACGGTGTTGCTGGGTCAGTTCAATCGCAGCTTGACCATCATTGGCAACGATCGATCGATAGCCTTTAGCAGTGAGATAGCTCTCGATCGTATTCACATTTAAGGGATTATCTTCAACGATCAGAATTAGTGGCGATAATCCAGAAAGTTCAGATTTTTCAGCGGTTTCCGAGATTTCTGGGACGATCGTATCAGATCGATCTTCGGTGCTATTTGTATAGTAGCTACTGCTATCCATCGTAATATCAAAATTGTCTAAGTTGTGAGGTAGAGAGATCTGAAAACAATTACCTTTGCCAATACTTTGACAACTGAGATTACCACCATGTAAGGCAACAATTGGCTGAACTAGCATTAAGCCTAAACCGACGTGGCGATCTTGACTTGATGAGAAGTGAGCTGCACAGTTACTGGGATCGATCTGGGGAATTTCTTTGCTAGTATCGATAATTGCAAACTGAATTGAAGCGATCTCATTGGCGATCGCATTAGCATCAATTAGATCGCCAACTTGTGTTACTACCAGTTCAACTTTACCGCCACTGGGAGTAGAATCGATCGCGTGGCTGAGGAGATTAATTAATACTTGGCGCATCCGCTGAAAATCGATGTAAATACTAGACAGATCGATCGGGATATTTAGATCTAGTTGAATTTGTTTCTGGATCGCATTGTGTTCGACAAAACTAATACTAGATTGACAGAGTTCGGTCACGCTAACACTAGTCAAATCTAGCTCTAGCTTCCCAGCTTGAATTTGGGATAGATCGGCCATATTGTCAATCAATGCTAGCAGATATTCACCACTGCGATCGATCGTCTGCACAGCATTCAACTGACGTTCATTTAAGGTGCCAAAGACTTCTTCGAGCAGTGCCTCTGACATGCCCAAAATGCCATTGAGCGGATTCCGAAACTCATGGCTGACTGTGGCGACAAATTCATCGGTGAAGTAATTTGTACCGCCAAATTGCTGGGCGGCGGGGGGCATCGATGGGCGTAACTGAGGATAGCTTTGTTCGAGGTAGGCGATTTCCGCTTCAGCACCAGCTTTGACGTAGCAATCATAGGCATCTTGGCGATAGACTGCGGCGATTTTTTCCTTGCCCCACTCCTGATAAAATTCGGCAGCACACTCGTGGGCGAGAGCTTCAGCCGTAAGGGATTGACTAGCTTGTGCGGCAATAATCTCGCGCTCTAGCCTGTCGATTTCTTTGACGTATTGTTCTAAAGTTATCATGCGCTTTTCTCTAGCTATCTAATTAGTATACCCAGCAAATAATAATTAATTTAGCTGTAGATATTCCCGAAGTGGCTGGGGGAGATTGAGATGGGTTTGGGGAATAATTGCCGTGAAGCAACTACCTCGCCCGACTTCGCTGTCAATGGTAACATCGCCGCCATGTAATTCTACAATTTGTTTGACCAGTACCAATCCTAGTCCAGTCCCCTCATATTTGCGGCTGAGGCTGCTATCGATTTGGATGAAGGGTTGGAACAGTTTGGTGAGATCGGCACTCGCAATGCCAATTCCGGTGTCGCTGACGGCAAAGCAGATAGCATAGCCTGCGGTTTGAGCCGAGATTTCAATTGGTTCGATCCGCACTGTCAGTGTCACAGTCCCGCCAGTCGGCGTAAATTTAACGGCATTGTTGAGCAGGTTGATTAATACCTGCCGCATCCGGCGTTCGTCGATGGAGATTGGTTCCAAATCCTGGGGTAAATGAGTATCGATCTGGATTTGCTTGTCCAATGCTTGTTGTTTGACTAACATCAGACTCGATTTACACAGCTCAGGCAAGGAAACCTGAGTGATATTTAATTCTAATTTTCCGGCGGCAATCTTGGAGACATCCAGAATATCGTTAATCAATGATAATAGATGTTCGCCACTTTGCTCGATCGTCGAAATCGCATTGAGTTGACGGGAATTGATTGAGCCAAATATTTCTTCCTGCAAGGCTTCAGCCATCCCCAGGATGGCATTGAGTGGAGTCCGCAGTTCATGGCTCATGGTGGCGAGAAACTCATCCTTGAGGCGGGTAGCTTGCTGGAGTTCGGCGACTGTCAATTCCAAGCGTTCGTTGGTCAAATTCACATCAAACTGGGCTTGTTGTCGTTCGGTGACATCCTGATAGGTGCCCACCAAGCCCATGACTTGACCTTCAGGACTGCGGAGTGGCACTTTATTGGTTTCGATCCACCGCAGGGAACCATCCAACTGTACCTGAGTTTCGATAATACCTAGCTTGGCGATTTCTGACTCGATCACTTCGAGATCGTCATTACGATAAGCCGCTGACTCGGCAGACTCCCAATGCAGATCGTAATCGTTTTTACCAATCAGATCGATCGAATCTTTTAGCCCTGTACTGGTGACAAACTTTTGATTACCACCGAGATAAACTGAATTGCGATCTTTCCAAAATATATACAGGGGAAAGCTATCGATGACTGTTTGGAGAAATTGCTTGGATGCCAAGAGATCGATCTCTGCCTGCTTTCGCTCGGTGACATCTAGCATCACCCCATCCCAGATCATCGCCCCATCTGACTGTAATTCTGGACGAGAGACAGATTTAATCCATTTAATTTCGCCTGATGGTAATATAGCTCTGCCTTCCCACAATTTAGGGGTCATATTTTGGGCAGATTCAGCAACCAATTTTTGAAATTCTAGAACATCGTCAGGATGGATCAGTTCGATGGCACAGCTAGCATCAGCCATCACAACGGTAGGCGTGAGTTGAAATAGCTCCCAGCTTCCCGAACTCATGTATGGATAACTAATACTGCCATCTGCACCGATCCGAAACTGATAAATTACGCCAGGAATATTGTCTGAGAGTTTTTGATAGCGTTGTTCTGACTGACGCAGGGCGATTTCAGCCTGCTGTCGATCGTGCAGTAAGATTTCTAGATCCCTTTGCTTGAGTTTAATATCTTCCGTTGCCTGTTGAGATTTTTGATAAAGGTTGGCATTTTCCAGGGCGATTGCTGCTTGAGTACAGAGAAAAGAAATTACCTGTTTGCTATTGTCTGTAAAAACATCTGGAGCATGGCGATGTTCTAGATACAATACGCCCAAAACTTTTTTTTGTTTGACAATCGGGAGGCAAAAGACACTCTGAGGCTGATGTTCGAGTAAATACAGATCGGCAACTTCTAATGGTTGACAGGCATCAAAAATAACCGATTGTTGAGTATTTTTGATCCAAGCAATTAGACTAGCTGGATACTCACGCTGATGAGTCAGATGATCTGGAACTTGAGTAGTGATTAATTCTTGACCAACGATTCGATTCCACCGAACTTGCCAGTCGGCTTGAGCATCTAATAATGCCAAGCAGCAGGCTTGGGCACCAGAGTTTTGGAGAATAATTTGACTGAGCTGTTGGATTAATTCTTCGAGATCGATCGTGCTAGATAGAGCTTGAGCAGATTGAATCACTGAAGCCAGATCGAAATCTATCCCCTGATAATTTAGCCGACTTTTATCAGGAGAATCAGTGATTTTGGCTAAAGTAACTAAAGGACTAAAGGCTGTTTGTTGAGCCTGAATAATCGGCGCAAGCAATTGAGGATAGCGTCGTTCTAATTGAATAATTTTGGCTTTTGCACCCCACCGCAGGTAGCAATAATAGGCTGACTGCATGTGGGTAGCCGCAATTTTTTCTTCACCCCGCTGGAGAAAAAATCTGGCTGTGCATTCATGGGCGATCGCTTCTTCTTGGATAAATTCATAAGTTTTAGCACCATGAATCGCTCGATTGTATAGTTCAATTGCAACTGGAAAATCTCCCAGAACTCGATACTTTTCAGCTTCGACTAAATCGTACTTATGTTGAAAATTAGCTGGCATCAATCGCGCACATTTTAACAATTGCCGTTGCGTTGATTTGACTCTCGTAAGTAGTTTTTTCTGGACTCGTCGTTCGCTCTGAGGATAAACAGCTAATCGAGTCAGCGCGTCAAACATCCACAGCGTTGTAATTGAATAACAATTGGAATCTGCAAATTCGTAGGGTAACTGAGCATCGGCGTAGATTAAAGCATTGGGAATATCTTCAAATGTATATGCCAACCAAGTTTTCCAGGCGTAAATAGTTGAAAGTGCCGAGTCTTCTTTGTTACTTTTGAGTCGATCGATTAAGGTTACTTCTTCAGCACTAGTATGTGCTAGCAGTGCTGGTTGAGTAGATACATTCTGTAAGTTTTTGACTGAATGATTTAATATCGCCAGTAACTGCTGACTATAATCTGGTGACTGACTGACAACAGTTTCAGCAATCGCTATTTTAGCGGCAATTTTATCTAGGGATACGCCGACATTCAGGTCAATAATGATATCAACACAGTAGCTTAAACCTAATCGGGTCAAATTACCACTATCCAAACAGCCCTTGATACATTCTGCCATCAGCGGCATACTATTGCGGAGATGCTCTTGCCAAGGTTGACAAAACCAGGCAGCAGCACCTTGGATATCTGCTGTTGTCGATCGATTGTCAAATTTAGCATCTAGATCGATCGCCAACTTGCCCATTTGATAGCTGCCCTTGAGGTCTTTTAAGCTACTCAGAATAATCCCATAACTAGCATAAAAAACTGCCGACCAAGGTGTATTTCCATACCGCAACGTATGTCTCAAACCCGCAGTGACAAATACTACCATCAGATCTTGTGAACACAGAAAAGCGGGAATTAATAAATGATTTAAAATTCGCAGGGGAGCTACTTTTTCAGGAGCAGTAATTTCTGGTAAATTCACCAACTTTGGATAAGATTTACCCCACAACTCAGCGTTAGTATTGAGTAATGCTCTCGCCAGCGTCAACTTATTCGGTTTAGCCGCCAACTTCAAGCCCAACTGTTGGAGAATCTCCAAACCCTGGGAAATTGCCGCTGGATACTGCTGTTGAATCACATGGCATTGAATCATCGTTTCATACGCTTTGAATCGATCGAGCGGCGTTTTCGCCCGCTTGAGAATGATGTTTACCAGTGGAGGTACTGCGTCAAAGTCGCCCTTGAGAAAAGTTGTTTCCGCGAGGGTTTCATGCAGCTCCAACGCTAATTGATACTGCTGTTGCCAAGCCAATTTTCCCAGTAACTGAGTCCCCATCAGGGCGTAGCTCACCGCCGCTGTATAAGCAGTAGCAGCCCTAGCTTTTTGGGCAGCCAGTAGATTTAGTGTCGCCACCAGTTCCCGCTCATCTGGCTGCTGAATCAGCCCAGCCGCAGTATTAAAATGATTAACCATCTCAAACAGCCGCTCTGACTGCTGTTCCGGCGGCGTATCCGTGAGTAGTAGTCTCCCAATGTCCAGATGCATCTGCTGTCGCTCATCTGCTGGAATCAATGAATAAGCCGCCTGCTGAACTCGATCGTGTAAAAATCGATACGTTGAACCAGCCGCAGGCAATTGAAATATCCGATTTACGCCAATACCCCCATCCTGAACATCCTGAACAGGAAAACTAGACGCTGGCAAATTAGATCCACGATCCACACCAGCAACACAATCCTGTAAATCCTGTAAATCCTCTAAATCCTGATAAAGTTTGTAGATTTGGCTCGTAGGCAAAATCAACCCTGCCTGCAATCCATTCCACACCGCCGTCGCCACCAGTTGCGATTGCTCAGAAACGATCGATAGCACCTCCAAATCGAATCTATCCCCAATACAGGCAGCTAGTTTGAGCACATCCTGAGTTGCCAGGGGCAATTTCTGAATCTGAATCGCGATAAACTCCACCACATCATCAGTAATTGCCAGGGACTGCACCTTACTAATGTCACACTCCCAATAGCCATCAGGATTGAACCTAATCTCGCCATCAGTATGTAATGCCTTGAGAAACTGGGTGATAAATAACGGATTACCGTGAGCTTTGAGATCGATCGATTCTGTTAGCGGTTTGGCACGATCGATCGTGCAGTGCAAAGTATCTGCTACCAGCCTATTTGTATCGGCAAAAGTCAGCGGTGCGATCGTAATATTATTTACCACTGATTTTGATTGGCTGAGTTTTTCCAGCAGCAAAATCAACGGGTGACTTGGTGACACCTCATTGTCGCGATATGCCCCCAATAACAGCAGATAGCCCTTGCTCTCCATCAACAGTTCGATCGATTGGAGTGAAGCCGAATCCGCCCACTGCAAATCATCTAGAAACAATACTAGGGGATGTTCTGGGGTGGTAAATACCTCAATTAACCGCTGAAATAATAAGTTAAATCGATTTTGAGCGGCTGCACCCAATAGTTCAGGAACTGGTAATTGGGCACCGATGATTTTTTCTAATTCAGGAATTACCTCAATCAAAACCTGACCATTTTCGCCCACCGCTGCTAAAATTTGACGATGCCAATTAGCGATCTGCACATCAGTTTCACCCAACAGTTGACCGATTAAATCCCGAAAAGCTTTAATGAAGGCACTAAACGGAATATTTCGATTAAATTGGTCAAATTTACCTTTGATAAAATAACCGCGTTGTCTAACGATCGGCTTGTGAATTTCATTAATCACCGCAGTCTTACCAATCCCCGAACATCCAGCTACCAGCAGAAGTTCACTACTCCCAGTATTGACTCGCTCAAACGCATCAAGTAAGATCTGCACCTCTTGTTCCCGTCCATACAAGCGTTCGGGAATCAGAAATCTATTGCTAATATCTCGTTTTGCTAATTGAAATTCAGTACCTAAGTCTATCCCCTGACACTGGTGCAAGCACTGCTCTAAATCAGATCTAATGCCCAGAGCTGTCTGATAGCGATCGTCAACATTTTTTGCCATCAACTTGGCAACTATTTGGGATAAAGTTACGGGAATAGCTGAATTAACTAGATGAATTGGAGTTGCTAACTGTGCCAGATGACAGTGAATTAAAGAGATCGGATCTTCAGATTCAAACGGCAATTCACCAGTCAGCAGCTCATACAAAGTAACTCCTAACGCATAAAAATCAGTGCGATAATCAACGCCTCGATTCATTCGCCCCGTCTGTTCTGGCGACAAATAAGCAAGAGTTCCTTCCACCCGATTGGGATTGACAATTTCCTGCGTTTCGCGAGCTAATAAAGAAGCAATTCTCAAGTCAATTAGCTTCACCTGTTTCGTCACCGGATGGATCAAAATATTCCCAGGTTTAATATCCTTGTGGATGATTCTCTGCTGTCCTAAACCATGTAAGATCTCTGCAAGCTGAATCCCAATCCCTAAAACATCCACCACCAACAAATCAATTATTATTCCCCGCTCCCCGCTCCCCGCCAAGGAAATCCCCCCAAAGTCTTCCAGCACCAAAGCATAGCCCCGCCCATGCTCCTCTAAGCTATAGTGACGAGCAATTCCAGGTAAATCCAAATTTTTAGCAATTGTGTACTGATGGCGAAATTCGAGCAAATCTCGATCGCTCGGATACGTCGATGACAGCACTCTGAGCGTGACAGATCTGGATTGTTCGTCTAACCGATCATCTGTACGTTCGGCGCGATACACGATCGTTTTGGCATCACGGTAGAGTTCCTCGACGACACGATAGCCAGGAAGTTGGAAGTTGAAGCTGCTCAGTGTCATAATCTGCGATCTTGCCTAGCTCCTGAGATCGTCCCCCACATCAGCAGGATCTTAGGATTGGTTCTTCACTTAATATGCCCGACTAGCTAGCTTTTATTGCTGATGCTGTCTAGATTTAGCTACGACTGTGCCGTCAAAAACGCCAATGTGTAAAATGAGTTGCCATTAAATTCAAATTCATCAATAATGTCTAGACTAAGTTTGCGCGTATGCGCTGCAAACGATCGCTCATTGATTTTATTAATAAAAGTCACCCCAATCGGAAATTTTGGTGCGAAAGACATTCGCATGAAATCAAACAATTCTGGAAAAACTTGGCTACCTCGGATCGATCGATCCACACAAATTGGCCCATACTGAAAGCTATTATCAACAGTTATTTCCCGATCCCGATAACTCAATTGTGGCAACCGATCGATCATCACCTTAAATATCGCCCACTGCGAGAAAAACTCCCAATCACCTGCCAATAAATAACCAATAACTTGCTGCTCACTTGCTGCCACAAATACACCATCCTGGATCATCAATAGCCGCAACAAATCACTCGAAAAGGGCGTTGTTACAAAACCCCCTGGCAGTTCAGTTGCTGCTAGATTCGCATACAAATTACGCGCCTGAAGATCGAGGATTCCAGTAATATCTGAGTCAAGAGCAGTTCTAATTATTGGAGACATTTACTATTCACTATTCACTAATTCTTACTAATCTGTCGATTATTAATATAGTTATAAGTCAACCTTGATACTGCCTGGACAAAATCACGAGCGCGACTGTCATTAAAAGAACGTCGGACAAAAATACCTGCCAAATAGAGCTTACCATTTGGCATCTCAATGATGCCAGCATCACCAATTAGTCGCCCTAGAGTACCCGTTTTGTGAGCAATTGCTGCACCTTTGCCCAAACCTGCGGGTAGTAGTTTACGATTTTCAGTTTGATTGAGAATATCTAGTACTTTGCTACGACTAGCTTCACTGATTAACTGACGTTTGGCGAGTAAAGCAGATAACCTGACCAAATCAGTGGGACTGGTAGTATTTTTACCTGTAAAATCGCCCAACAATCGATTAATTACTGTTTTCCGCAGCCCCCAACTCTTGAACCGACTATTGAGAACTTGCCGTCCACCCAGCTTATCGATAATCATATTTGTACCAGTATTATCGCTAATCGCGATCATCATGGTAGCTGTCTTCAGTACGCTCAATCTGGCCCCAGGACTATTTTGCAGATCTCCCGAACCACCAGTAATCAGATCTCGGCGTACCGTCAAAGTATCGTCTAGCCGAACCTTCCCACTATCGACAGCTTGAAATAAAGCCATCAAAATCGGCAACTTGATTGTACTTGCCGCCGGAAAACTCTTTTCACCATTAATATCTAAATAGTTTCCCGTATCCACCTCCATAAAAAACATCCCAGGTGAGAGATAGTCATACTTCGCCGCTAAGGTCTTGATTTGGCTCTTGAGGGCGGTCATTTCCTGCCCAATGGGTACAACCCCAGCAAAGACAATTGGGGCGATCGGAACTGGTAATATACTCCCTGTACTCGCTGTCGCCACACCCCGTTCGATCGATCTCAACTTAATCGACCATCGATTAGGAATATCGCTGCGAATGATCACATTCTGGGGTCTGACACCATAGCCAGGGGCAAGTTCTAGTACTAGGCGGGTATTATTCTCATCTGCTTGGGCAATTCGCACCTCCCGTACCGCAGCCCCAAACTGCTTGCGAATCGTCGCCTCCGTCATTTTCGTGCCAGGTAAGTCAACTACCAGGCGGTAGGGGCCATCGAGCAAGGTGGCTTTGGGCTGGACTCCAGTATCGGTACCAAAGTTCAGTTGATTGCGACTAGCATTAAATTCCCAGCCAGTGAATTTACTCGCATGAGCTGGTGCTGCCAGTAGTAAGCACGCGCCGCTAATTAGTCCAGTGAGGAGGTGGTTTAGTTTCATTAAAGAGGTGTGGGAGATGCGGAGTGGTTACTTTTTTGCTGGCATAGATTATGATGGTGCCAATTTTCACCCAGATGATGATTAGCATTATTAGGTTCCACTCGTCAATTGGATCGATCGATCGAAAACTCACCAAGCTGCTGCTGATATTCAGTTTAAGTGCGATCGACAAAAATTCTTTAACAACCACCACGCAGATAGTAAAATATCGTTAGGCAATGAAGCCAATCCTTAATTTTTCTAGAGCAGAGAACAATGACCCAGACGACCACCGCACTGGACTTTCAGACCCTTGATGCCGAACTCAGCCAAAAAAGTCCCCAAGAAATCATCAAACGCGCATTGAGCCTGTTTGATAATATCTCCATCTCTTTTAGTGGAGCCGAGGATGTGGTGTTGATTGATATGGCGTACAAAATCAATCCCAACGTCAAAGTCTTTAGTCTCGATACTGGTCGGCTCCATCCTGAAACTTATCAGTTTATTGACAGGGTTCGCAAGCACTATGGGATTTCGATCGATGTTGTCTATCCAGAAGCCGCTCCAGTCGAAGCTCTGGTCAAAGCTAAGGGGTTATTTAGCTTCTACGAAGATGGACATCAAGAATGCTGCGGTGTCCGCAAAGTAGCTCCCTTACGTCGCAAATTAGCCACCCTCGATGCCTGGATTACCGGACAACGCAAGGATCAAAGCCCCTCTACTCGTGCGACGGTACCTGCGATTCAAGCCGATGGAGGTTTCTCTACTCCCGATCATCCATTAGTCAAATTCAATCCCCTCGCGAACTGGTCATCCGCCGATGTCTGGACATACATCCGCGCCCTCGAAGTCCCCTACAATACTCTCCACGAGCGCGGTTTTATCAGCATCGGCTGCGAACCCTGCACCAAACCCACTCTCCCCCAACAACACGAGCGCGAAGGACGCTGGTGGTGGGAAGAAGCCACCCAGAAGGAGTGTGGTTTACACAAGTAATACTTTTTGGACCGAGTAATTTCCATACCCCCGAATTCTTCAAGAATTCGGGGGTATTTCAGTAATGCTCATCCTCGGAGAGATATTGATTCTGACAATATTAACCCCAAGGGCAGGTAAAATCTAATTTTGCCCCTTCAGATCGATCGCGGGTTTAGATGACTATTCATCAACGTCTCAAAGCACTAGTTGCTGAATTACAAAGTCCCCGACTGCTGAGAAATCAGGGTAATGGCAATGAGATTGGCTATTATATTTTCGACTACGATCCAGAGCATGAACCGATCGTCGAGCAATTTATTTCTGAGCTACAGCCAAAATTAGCAGTGAGCCAACCGCCACTAAATGCGGTTGAGATTAATCTCTATCGAGTGATTCTGAAGATTCTTGAAGATCGTAATTTACTCCAAAAAGCCTTCGATTTAGAGGCTAAAAAGGGGAACACTGATCTAGCTAAGACAATTAAGCCAATGGTACGCCCTGAAAAGGTAGTTGAGAAAATTCAGGAAATAGTCCGAGGAAACGAAGATCTAATCTTAATCACTGGTGTGGGTGCAAGTTGGCCGATGATGAGATCCCATACGATCTTAAATAATCTGCACCCAGTCTTGGATCGGACTCCAGTGGTAATGTTTTTCCCAGGCTCCTATGATGGACAGGAGTTGAGACTATTTGACACGTTCCACGATGATAATTATTATCGAGCTTTTCCCTTGATTCCCCGCCGCAACGAATTAAGTAATAAGTAATAAGTTTTTTAAAAAGCAAGGGTTTCAAATGAAGATTGAAGAGCTATTTGAGAAGGATATTCATCGAAATATTAATGGGGTGATTAAGGTTGGACAGCAGGACCGTGAGAATGTTCGCCAAGAATTGGACGAATATGTAGTAACTAAGCAGCTCGAGCGGCATTTTAATACTTTCTTCGATCGATACACCAATTCGATCGATACTCCAACCGATAAAATGGGTGTGTGGATTTCTGGCTTCTTTGGTTCGGGGAAATCGCACTTCCTCAAAATTTTGTCTTATTTGCTAGCGAATATCTCGATTGAGCAACAACAGGCTCTAGATTTCTTTGATCAGAAAAGAGTCCCCGATCCGCTGCTACGAGCTAGTATGGCACGGGCTGTACAGGGTTCGACGGATGTAATCCTGTTCAATATCGACTCAAAAGCTGAGGCGAATAGTAAAAATCAGCGCGATAGTATCGTGCGGGTATTCCAGAAAGTATTTGACGAGCATTTGGGGTATTTTGGCTCTGTACCTGCGATCGCCGAGTTCGAGCGAACTTTAGACCAAAAAGGACAGTACCAGACCTTTAAGCAGGCTTTTGCAGGGGCTAGCGGTTCGACTTGGGAGGAGGATCGAGATGCGTGGTTGTTCCATCAGGAAGATATTAGTAGAGCATTGGCAGTTAGTACGGGGATGGGTGTAGATGCGGCTAATCGCTTGGTAGAAGCCATCGACCAAAATTATACTAACAGTGTTGAAAAATTCGCTCAAACGGTGCGCCAATATCTTGACAGCAAGGGAGCAAAGCACCGATTGCTGTTTATGGTGGATGAGGTGGGGCAATACATCGGCGAGAGTCCCGATTTGATGCTAAATCTTCAAACTGTGGTGGAGGATCTGGGGATTCATTGTGGAGGGAAAGCGTGGGTAATTGTCACTTCCCAGGAGGCGATGGATGAAATTACCAAGAACCGAATTCGGGGTAATGATTTCTCAAAGATTGTTGGACGTTTTTACAAGCCGTTGAGTTTATCTTCGGCGAATACTGATGAGGTGATTAAGTTACGGTTGCTGGATAAAACACCAGTAGCGCGGACTGCTTTAGAGAGCCAATATCACGAAAAGCAAGCTATTCTCAAAAATCAGATTAATTTTAGTGCCGATTGTGCCGATTTACCAGGGTATAAGGATGCGAATGATTTTCAGTCAGCGTATCCATTTATTCCCTATCAATTTAACTTACTTCAGGCAGTATTTACCCAAATTCGGGTGATGGGTTCGGCGGGTAAGCATTTGGCATCTGGAGAACGATCGCTATTAGATGCGTTTCAAATTGCGGCTCAGACTGTGGCAGAGAAATCGATCGGTACTCTGGTTCCGTTCCATACTTTCTATTTAGCGATCGAGGGTTTTCTAGATAGTTCGATTAGTCAGGCGATTAATCAAGCCAAGCAGAATTCGCAGCTCCAAGATTTTGATGTTGAGTTGCTGAAGCTCTTGTTTATGATCAAGTATGTTGATGTCAATAAAATTCGCCCTAATCCTGATAACTTAACAACACTTTGCCTGAGTCATATCGACCAAGATCGCTTGGCTCTAAAAGCACAGATTCAGGAGTCTTTGCAGCGGCTAGAGCGTCAAACTTTGATTCAGCGAACGGGCGATGAGTATAGTTTTTTAACCCATGAAGAGCAAGATATCGGTCGGGAAATCAAGAATATTGATGTCGATCCAGGTGAGGTAACGACTGAATTTCAGACGATGGTGTGGGATACAATATTTACAGATAAAAAGTTAAAATACGATGCGCGGCACCAATATGATTTCAATCGCAAATTAGATCATCAGGCGAAAGGAATTCAAACAAATGATTTTGGGATTCATATCGTCACACCCTATGCCGATCGATATAAAACGCTGCAAGTAGATATCCAATGCTTTGCCGAAACTGCTGGCGGACAAGAAGTATTAGTCCGGTTGCCAGAAGACCCTCATTTATTAGATGAAGTTGATGAATTAGTTAGAACTGCTAAATATATTCGCCGCAAAAATAGCGGTAATTTAACCGCTAGCATTCGGAAGATTTTAGATAGCCGAGGGGATGAAAATAGTAACCGGAAGGATCGGATCGAACAGACACTCCGCCGCTTAATTAGTGAAGCCGATCTGTTTGCAGTTGGGAGTAAAATTCAAGTCAGCAGTCGGGATGTGCGATCGGTATTAACAGAAGGATTGACTGCGCTAATTGATAATGTCCATACCAAATTAAATTACGTCCAAAGTGGGTTTAATGCCGAAGCTGAAATTATTACCGCTCTAACGCGAGATTCGATCGTCAAAAATCTCCAAGATGAGTATCCAAATGCCCCAGCCCATACGGAAATGCTGTCATGGTTGGCGGATGAAGCTCGATCGCATAAACGGGTAAGTATCCGCAGTTTAACCGATAAATTCCTCAAACGACCGTTTGGCTGGTCGGAATTCGATACTTTGGGCGTGTTGGCAGAATTAGTCAATCTGGGTAAGGTAGAACTCCGTAAGGCACAGGCGACAGTCAATCCCAAGGAATCGGGATTGGTAGTGAAACTGCGATCGAGAGCGGGAGTTGATGAGTATCTAGTCCGGCTGTGTAATGAGGTAGATCCGGCTAGTCTACGGGTGGCGAGAGACTTGGCGCGGGATCTGCTGGAGGGGACACCGCCGAGCGATACTGTGAAGCTGTATGAGGCATATCAAGCGGCTTTGAAGACTAGTTGCGATCGATTGCAAGCTTGGATCGATCGATCTAAATCCGAGCAGTTACCATTTGGCGATCTAATGGCGCAACATGCGACGCTATTACAAAATCTGGCGGCGCAAGATGACGCGGCGGCGTTCTTTGGGGCAATTCGGACTCTGCGGGAGGAGTTGGAAGATTATGTAGAGGATGCTCAGAAAATTCAGTCCTTTTTCGAGAGTCAGTTAGGGACGTTTCTCAAAGCGAGAGCGGATCTGAAGACTTTAGAATCGGAGCTATGTCATCTAAATGAACCAGATGCGATCGCCAAAATAGAGCGAGTACGGCAGATCTTAGCCATGCCCGATCCTACTTCCCAAGTGCCGCAATTGGGGCAGCTATTACAGCCAGTACAGGCACTAGTACAGGCGCGACTACAAGCCCAACGCGATCGAGTGGCGGCGACAGGGGTACGGGTACGGGATAAAGTGGAACAATATGCGATCGAGGCTCATCCACAGCTAGCTGCACAGTTAGATTTAGCCCAATTGACTCAACCGATCGATCGAGTCACGATCGCTCTAGAACAGGCTCAGACGATCGATTCGGCGATCGCCAGGGAACGCGACCTCGAACAGCTAGAGCAGCAGTTAATGGCGCAGGTAGACACCGCTGCGGCGACGTTACTAACACAGCAGCAGCTAGCTGGGGCTGAGGTGACAGTGACTAAACCAATGGTGACGGTGCGGCTGTCTCAGGTTGCGGGTAAGTCGATTTTAGAGTCATCCCAGGATGTGGATGAGTATCTAGCGCGGGTTAAGATGGCGATCGTGGCGGAGATCGCGCAGGGTAAACGAGTCAGATTGGAGTAAGTATCGTAGAAAGCTAGCTAACAGCAGGAAAACAACTTATAATATTTCCTATCTAGGGAATGTTTTAGACATGCAGAAGATTTTTACACCTAATGAAGCTGCGGCTTTGATTGAGATCTCTCCCAAGCGGATTTATAAAGAGATCGAGCATCATATTATTCATTCCGATTCGCCTAACCATAATCAGCTTTCCTTTGGAACCCTAGTATATCTTCGCGCTCTCAAAGAGATTAACTTTGATTTCTCAGTTAACTATCGAACTCACCTGCACGAAGCACTCCAAACAGCCTGGGAACAGCAAATTCCCACCTTAGAATTTGGGAGATTTTTCACTCTTAAAGTAGGGGAAATCGGGCAAGAACTCCAAACATTAATCGACAGGTTTGAAGCGTGGAAAGCTCGGCTAGTCAGTAACCCAAATATTTTAGGCGGAGAAATCGTTTTTCCAGATTCGCGGTTATCAGTACAGCGAATTGGTGGCTCTCTAGAGCGAGGTGAAAGCTTAGAACTATTGCGGGAGGATTATCCCTACTTAACCGATGAAGATCTCGATTTTGCACGGATCTATGTCAAAGCTTATCCGATCCAAGGCAGACCGAAAGTAGATGAAGTTTATAATTGATGAGGATCTATCGCCCCGTGTGGCGAGGTATCTTTGTCAAGAGTTTTGCTTGGATGCCATCGCGGTGAGGGATAGAGGTTTGCTCGGTGCTACAGATCCAGAAGTACTCGAATATGCTCTCAAAGAAGATCGCATTCTAGTAACTGCGAATATTCGAGATTTTGAGAAATTGCCTAGTGCGACTGAGATTCATTCGGGGATTGTCTTGATGCTAGATGGCGATTTACGCGCAGCAGAGCAAATCGAACTGATGGCTGAGGTAGTTCGAGTGCTCCAAGTTGAAATTGCCGCAGGTAAAGATCTAGTCAATCGAGTGCTGTACATCTCAATTGTTGGAACTGCAAGATTTAAAAATATACCTGTTTAACGTTAATGCAAGAATCCTTTTCTAATAAATTGGAAAATTATGATGGGAAGGATCTTTGGCTACCAGTAGGCGAAAAGGATGCTTACAAAGCTTTGATTCAAACTATTGAGACTGAGAGAAATTTAGCAGCTTGGGATGATGAATCAATTCTGCCTCGGTGGTACATTCTTGAGCGTCACATTGCTAAACAGGCATGGACAGATAAAAAGGTAGGTAAACCACCCTGGGCAGAGCAATTAGTTTATCAAAAGTATAAGCCTGCGATCGTATCTTTTTTCTCTTTCAAAGGAGGTGTAGGCAGAACTAGTACCCTCGTTGCTACTGCCTTAACTCTAGCGCGTAATGGTCATCGAGTTGCGATTGTCGATCTCGATTTGGAAGCTCCAGGTTTGGCGACAATTTTCTCACCAGATAGCTCTGAAAATTTTGGTGTAATTGACTATTTACTGGAGAAGAAGATTCAAGGGAATGACTGGAAAGTGCGTACCAATCTACTCAGTATTAGCGATCGAACTTTGCTCGGAGATGATGGTGAAGGTATTCAATTACTTCCAGCGGGAACTATTGATGATAATTATTTAGAAAAATTAGCCAGGTTAGACTTTCAGAACCTTGTTAATAGCGAACTACAAAGTACAATGATAGATATGTTAAGTGAATTAGAAAGTGCAGTAAGACCTTTAGATTTTATCCTCATGGATGCGCGGGCTGGTTTTCATGATATTGGTGGTTTGGCGATCGCCAATCTTTGTCATACAGCGGTAATATTTGGCACTCAATCTCGTCAAAGTTGGGCTGGATTAACTCATGTGATTCGTCATTTAGCAAGTCCAGGAATTGACGACAGATTGCCACTAATTCTCGCACATTCAATGGCTCCTGCGATCGGTATATCTGGACGAGAACAAGAATTGACAGAATTTCGGGAACGAGCCTATGATGTTTTTAAAGAGAACTATTACTCTGAAGATGAAACTGTTCCCGATTCTAACAATAGAGAAGAACCATTTTTTCCGGTAATTGTGCCATACCAGGAAAGTTTACGCGGAGATATAGCTTTATTTTCTCGGAACTCAACTCCAGAAGAATCAGATCGACTTTCAGGACTCGTACAAGTAATGACTAATCAACCTTATTCAGAGCTTGCTGAGAAACTATGTGGACTTTTTGGACGTGAATTTAAGCAGGTAAATTTAAAGTCATGAGTGAACTTAACAAACAAAGACTACTCGAATCAATCGCTGAGATTGCACCTGGACTGGGAATTGCCGAGCATGAAAGTGATGAAGAAGATAAGTTCTTGAAGAACTTTTTACCCATTGCAGATTATCGTCATGCTTTAGATCCAAATACATTATTAATATTAGGTGGTCGTGGAGTCGGTAAAACAGAATTATTTCGGCTACTAGCAATCCCTTCAGGACGAGAATCTTTAGTCGAAAGTCTGGGGATTAGATCCTTACCTGCTTTGAGTCAAACAACATGGATCGCTGGATTTGGCAGAACTAGTAAAGTAGGTAAGCGATTCCCCGCACCAGAAAGTATTGAAGCACAAATGGAGAATGCTAAAAATATTGAATGGCGAAGCTTTTGGATTGGTTTGATTTTAGGTAGTTTATTACAGCAAGAAGATTTCAAATTAAAAGATTTTCTAGTTCAAGAGCTTGGGGCAGAGACAGTCAAAGTTCTGGGAGATGACTTATCGCTTATATCTATTTGGAAACCGATTGTCGATCGAGATCTAGAGCGACTCAATTCTGTATTAGATAAATTAGATCGAAAACTTGTTGAAACAAATGATTGGTTATTTATTACTTATGATGAACTAGATAGGTTGGTTGCTTCCTATACTGCTCTGGCAAGCCCCATCCGCGAACTTTTAGCAATGTGGCTCGACAGGTGGCGACGTTGGGACAGAATCAGACCAAAAATCTTTCTGCGTACCGATCTATTTCGTGAGGATTTCTTGAGTTTCCCCGATGCTTCTAAACTGCAAGCTCATCTAGTTAAATTGGAATGGAAACATTCATGGCTGTATCAACTTCTAGTCAAAAGATTGGCGAACTCTAGTAATGAAATGAGATCGTATCTGCAAAACATTCCAGAGTTAATTGTTGAAAATAAAATTGGTTTGGGATGGACGGCAACATCAAACGAAAAATTGTTTGAAGAACTAATCGAAACAATGATTGGCAAGTATATGGGAGCCAACGCTAGAAAAGGAATTACTTATCGCTGGATTCCCAATCACCTTCAGGATGCGAGTGGTAGAATTGCCCCACGTTCTTTTCTCAAGTTATTTGCTTTAGCAGCACAAAGTCGAATTGAGAAAATTTCTGCTGATGAACAAAATTTGATGCTTTTGCAACCTGGCGATTTACAGGGCGCACTCATGAATACTTCTGAGGATCGAATTAGAGAGCTACAAGAAGAATATCCTTGGTTGGAATCACTAAAGACGAGCTTAATAGGTTTGACAGCTCCCATCGAAAAGGAAATATTTTTAGAGCGGATAAAATCAACGATATGGATTCCTGAAAAACAACCACCTATAACTAACCCAGAAGGAATTTTGCAATATTTACTTCAACTGGGGGTTGTAGAAAATCGTCGTACTGATGGACGGATTAATATGCCTGAAATCTATTTATATGGATTCAAAGTCAAACGCAAAGGCGGAGTTAAACGTCCCCAGTAGGATGAAGCTTGCCCTATCTACTGGAGTTGTGGCGGAGATCTACCCACCCCGCCTGCGGCACCCCTCCGAGGAGGGGATTTTCCAGCGATGCTCTTTTTTGATATGCGATTATCGATCGAACAAAGATCGTCGTTAGACGGAATATGATTAGAGTTCGGGACTAATCTTTACTTCAACAAATGAGTGAAAAATCCCCTCCTCGGAGGCTACCGTGTATACACAAGTCCGCTGGGCTTCGTTTCTAGCTTACCTGCCCCTAAATCCCCCAATTCTGGGGGACTTTCTAAAAGCTAGCTCCCCCAGAATTGGGGGTTAGGGGCACACAAATTGAGATTTGAAAGAG
>JANNDL010000201.1:0-6229 GCA_031387665.1 Chamaesiphon sp. OTE_75_metabat_95
ATCGAATTAATACGATCTCTTATTTGATTTTAGTTTTAGTTGATATTGTAGTAATTGCAACTAGTTGATAAATACTATTAAATTAGCTGTTCTAGTTTTTATCGATCGAAGCATACCCCATTTTGGTGCGTTCACCCTGGATTGCTTGATAAACTAACTCCATGGATTGCGTCAGGTGGACAATACTCACCAGCTATATTACAAATACAAATTTATCATAAGTTTTGTAGGGTGGGCACCGCCCACGAGCCAACCCCGATCAGAGCAACAGATTCATCCAACTCAGACTCCATCTAGATTCACGATCGATGTGGGACGATTTGATTCGGTTGTGAGATTCGATCGAGCATTGTGGTTATGCTTAATTGGATCGATCGTCTTCTCGATCGGATTGGAGTTGTTGAAGTTGTTCTATAGTTAATCCGGTAATTCTAGCGATCGTTTCCAGTGAAATATTTTCTTGAAGCATGTTGAGTGCGATCTTTTGTGTCGCTCTATTTTCCCCCTGCTCAATACCCTGCTCGATGCCCATCCGTTCGATCGAAGTTACATAAGGCATTTGTTGTTCCCTCTCATACGCTTCCAACTCATCCCGAAAAGATCGTTTCAAATCCTCCGGTAATTCCAATATCCAGTCAATAAACCTGAATAAATTAAGTATATCCTGTCTCTCGTATCCCCGCTCGTACAACATCCTTGTCAACTTAAACTTCCACTCCTTCCGCGCCACAGCATCATTCCGAGTCTCCTTCGTCTTCAGATGCGCCATCACCACAATCGCAAACGGATTCTGACTTGCCTCTAATTCTGCCCAGTGCGGCAGGTAATCAAGTAATTTGATAATAGGGAACCGAAACGACACCGCACAGCCCCATAATTCACTCTCGAACGGCTGTGGTCGCCAAGTATCTCGTTCATCACCTAAAATCGCTAAACTAGCGATTGGCAGATCGTATTTATCCCGCAACCGATAATAATACACAAACATTCGCTCGCTAAACCGCCCTTCCTCCTGGCTCTGAATCTCAATGTGAATCAGCACCCAAGTTTCTTCCCCATTGAGTTTCCACACCTTCACCAACTTATCCGCCAACCGCTTCCCCAACTCCGCATCCCGCACCACCTGAGCTAGTTCTTGGTCGAGAAAATCATAACCGCGACTCCAATCGATTTCGGCATGAATCTGGGGAAAGAAAAATTGTACAAAGTCCTCAAAATAAATTTCGAGAATCTCCTTCCAAGGTGAATCAAATTGGTCGCGCAGTTCATTCATAAGAGTAGTCAGTAGCAGCCGCAGTCATCACTTTATCATTGCGATTGGGTCGATCGATACTTTATCCTTAGGTAGAAATCAGGGATTTCAGCCTCTTTCCGAAAGAGCGTCCAGACTATTGAGATATGAGGAGCAATTTTAATTGAGAACTCGTCAAATACTTCGATTACCTCCGGTACGCTGTGCCAAAGGCAGGCTTACGCCAACGCGATCGAATCATCCCCGCACACTAATAAAGTTTTACTAGGCTACCTGTAAAACCACCGATTCAACTACTACACTAGAAGATACCGCGTTGGAGAGCAGCTTATCGAGACCATCTACGGCAATTTACAGGGATTAAAATCCAACCAAATTAAGCAACTGCGAAAGTTGTACAATCAGCGACTACCAGGCGATCGATTGACTACGCCAGAATTTGCCCAGCAGCTAGCCGCGATTAGTGCTCAAGTTGGCGATCCGATTACTGTGTATATCAATCGGCGGGGACAAATTATTCGACTAGGAGTTGGTACGCCCCATCAAACTCAGATTCCGGCATTAGAACTTCCCCGCTATGGTGCCGAGCGTTTGAGTGGGATTCGGTGTATTTCTACCCAACTCAAACCTGATGCTCCGAGTGATAGTGCGCTGACATCGATGGCGTTGCAGCGATTAGACGCACTAGTGATTCTCAATATTACGGGCAGCGGCTTTACAAAGCGTGGCGGTGGTGCGACTGGGTACATTCAAGATACTTATCTCGCTCACTTAGTACCCCACCCAGAGACTAATTGGACGATTTCACCGCCGCTGAGTTTAGATGAAATTAGCGACCAAGATTTTCTCGATCTCGTCGATGGGATCGAGAGTGAATATGCGCGAGATGTTGCCAATCAGCATATCGATGATGGTACAGATCGAGTAATCTTAGTCGGAGTCAAAACTGATGCTGTGAATACCTTGCGATTTACCGATGGCTTGGCAGAAATCGTTAAATTAGTGGAAACTGCCGGAGGTGAAGTCCTCGAAACCATCCAGCAAAAACGATCGAAACTCCACCCCCAAACTGTCGTCGGTGAGGGTAAAATCCAAGAAATCGCCCTCGCCGCCCAAAAAATCGGCGCGAATCTGATCGTATTTGACTGCAACCTCTCTCCGAGCCAAGGTCGCAACCTCGAAACCCAAATTGGGATTAGAGTGGTAGACAGAACTGAGGTGATCCTAGATATCTTTGCCCAACGCGCTCAGTCGGGGGCAGGGAAATTGCAGGTAGAGCTAGCCCAGCTAGAATATATGATGCCCCGCCTCACTGGGCGCGGACTAGCCATGTCTCGCCAAGGTGGTGGCATTGGCACCAGAGGACCTGGTGAAACCAAGCTAGAGACCGAACGTCGCACCATCCAAAAGCGGATTTCGCGGCTTCAGCAGGACGTAGATCAGCTCCAAGCCCATCGCTCCCGCTTGCGGCTCCAGCGTCAGCATCACGATGTCCCCTCAGTTGCCCTGGTTGGCTATACCAACGCCGGAAAGTCTACCCTGCTGAATATCCTGACTAATTCCGAAGTCTACATCGCTGACCAACTATTCGCCACCCTCGATCCGACTACCCGCCGTTTCCAGGTACCCGCCAGTAACGAAGGCGACTTACGCCAGATCCTGCTCACCGATACCGTCGGCTTCATCCACCAGCTTCCACCGCCCCTAATGGACGCATTCCGCGCCACCCTAGAGGAAGTCACCGAAGCCGATGCGTTGATTCATCTAATTGACCTATCCCATCCCGCATGGCACAGTCATATTCGTTCTGTGATGGGTATCCTGAGTGAGATGCCGATCGCACCAGGGCCATCCCTGATCGTGTTTAATAAGATCGATCGAGTAGATGAGGAAAGACTAGCTGAAGCTGCCGAAGAATTTCCTAACGCGGTTTTTATCGCTGCATCAGAGCGAATTAATTTAGAAACACTGCGTCAGCGAATTGGACAGCTTATCGCTTACACCGTGCCAGCTTGAGCTTAACTACACCAATCTAAACTGCTAATAACAAGACAAATTACACACTTTGAATCATGACTTTTTAGTTACCTTTTGACCTTTAGACTGATGAGTAGAAAGGTTAGGATATCATTACGTGTACTTGAGAGGACTCTAATTTAATGTAGTTTCCGAACAACATACAGGGTGGTTTGGTTCAGAGTGTGGGAGTCGTTCATGGAGTGTCTGTGAAACAGAATCGACATGACTATTTTACAATTGACTCCTCTACTTTTTCTTTCCAACCAAGTATTTCTAGCATTTATAGCCGACAATCTACGCCTAATCAGCGGTTGAAGCAACAGCTCTTAAATTAATCGAATCATACTCGCTTTTCACCTAAACTGAATCTAGGTGAAAATATTTGCGTTTTGACAATATGTTTGTTACAATTCTTAATAAGAGACAACAAAAAACTTTAAAATTCAGCACTAACAGCCGAATCCGTAAGAGACAACGAGATCGCACCAGTTTTTGTCAGAGTCTAAGGAACGAGTTTTCTCCTCCCAACACAGCTATTTTGCCAGCCGACACGATACGTCCGCTGGCTTTTCTTTGCCCAAAATAGTGATGTTGTTTACGCCGCAAGTGCTAGTCTTCCATTTTCATCAATTTATAATAAAAATGTTGGGGGAAGTCAGGATTATTGGTATCGCGGATATTCATCAGCCAATCGATCAGATAACTAATCAATTCTGAATTCATCAGATTGACATCGTAGGTGAGATCGGCGTTATCATCAAACATCATCGTACAGCGGGTCAGATCTCCAGGCAAGTTTTGAATGACCCAGTTAATCACATAGGGAATTTTTTCGCCACCTTCGATCGATCGATGACCACCAAGTCCACCTTTACTATAGAGTGTAATAGCCTTGGGCAATACGTTGCGTTTAGCCGCAGACTTCATAAAGTAGGGCGCGTACAAGTTTACTTTGTCTGGAGTTGCGGGGACGATTTCGTCAAATAAATTCATTGGTGGAATTAGTGGTTTAGTGGTTTGGTGGTTTAGTGGTTTAGCAGCAATGCCCACTTGGGTTTCAGCTTATAAATATCTATGCCACTCTACTTACTTCTAAAAAGTCGAGAGAGTTCCCAATCTTAGTATTCACAGATTCGATCGAATAGTTACCATCCACACTAAAAAACTGGTTTCCAGAATTGGAAACCAGTTTTATCAGATTGAACGATGGATAGCAACCATTCACCATCCACCATTCACCAACTTACTTACTTCGTTTCCGAGAACTCAGCATCAATCACATCATCGCCACCGCCAGTACTACCGCCACCGGGAGGAGTGCCTGCATCGCCATCATCGCCGCCGCCACCTTCAGCACCTGCTTGAGCGTAGATATTGCTACCAATCGCCATTAGGGTTTCTTGAACTAGAGGACTGACACGTTGGATTTCCGCGTCATCATCCTTGGCTACAGCTTCCTTGAGTTCTTTGATGAGAGCTTCCAGCTTAGTTTTGTCTGCGGCTGGAACTTTGTCGCCGAGTTCTTGGAGTTGCTTCTCAGCTTGGTAGGAGAGGGAATCAGCTTGGTTTTTACGATCGATCTTATCGCGAGTTTCTTTGTCACTGGAAGCATTACTTTCGGCTTCCCGTACCATCCGTTCGACTTCGGTTTTGTCCAGAGTGGATGCACCAGTGATACTGATGGATTGCTCTTTGCCAGTGCCTTTGTCTTTGGCGGTAACGTTCAATATCCCGTTCGCGTCGATGTCCAGGGTGACTTCGATTTGGGGTACACCACGAGGAGCGGAAGGAATTCCGTCGAGACGGAAGGTTCCCAAACTCTTGTTGTCGCGAGACATTTCCCGCTCACCTTGGAGGATTTGAATTTCCACATTGCTTTGTCCATCTACCGCAGTGGAGAAGGTTTCAAACTTCTTGGTTGGGATAGTGGTATTACGAGGGATGATTTTGGTCATTACACCACCAAGGGTTTCTACACCCAAGGAGAGTGGTGTAACGTCGAGCAAGAGAATATCTTTGACTTCACCCGCCAAGACACCCGCTTGAACTGCTGCACCAACTGCAACTACTTCATCAGGGTTAACAGTTTCGTTAGGCTCTTTGCCCAAGATCCGTTTGACTAGCTCTTTGACTGCTGGAATCCGCGTAGAACCACCAACTAGGACAACCTCATCCAGTTTGATTTTGTCGATTTTCGCGTCTCTGACAGCATTTTCAACTGGAATGCGGCAGCGATCGATCAAGTCAGAACAGATTTCCTCAAATTTAGCACGAGTCAGAGTCAGTTCGACGTGCTTTGGCCCATCCTGAGTCGCTGTGATGAAGGGAAGGTTGATTTCGGACTGAGTAACGCTAGATAGTTCAATTTTGGCTTTCTCAGCAGCTTCCGTCAGACGTTGGAGAGCTTGACGATCCTTGCGGAGGTCGATGCCTTCATTTTTCATAAAGGTAGTAGCCAAGTGATCGACGATTTTCTTGTCGAAGTCGTCTCCACCCAAGTGACTATCGCCAGAAGTAGCTAGAACTTCAAATACACCATCGCCAACTTCCAGTACGGATACATCAAAGGTACCGCCCCCAAGGTCAAACACGAGGATTGTTTCGTTACTCTTTTTGTCTAAACCGTAAGCTAGTGCAGCAGCAGTAGGTTCATTAATAATCCGTAAAACTTCAACACCCGCAATTTTACCAGCATCTTTGGTAGCTTGACGCTGAGAGTCATTAAAATAAGCTGGTACGGTAATTACGGCTTGGGTCACAGTCTCGCCCAAGTATTTACTCGCATCATCGACTAATTTTCTGAGTACAGAAGCCGAAATTTCTTCAGGTGCAAACTTCTTATTTAGACCAGGAGACTCGATTCTAACGCTTCCACCATCGTTAACAACCTTGTAAGAAATCTCAGTCGCTTCCTGATTTACTTCGTCAAACTTGCGGCCGATAAAACGTTTGACAGAA
>JANNDL010000202.1:0-5147 GCA_031387665.1 Chamaesiphon sp. OTE_75_metabat_95
ATCGAATTAATACGATCTCTTATTTGATTTTAGTTTTAGTTGATATTGTAGTAATTGCAACTAGTTGATAAATACTATTAAATTAGCTGTTCTAGTTTTTATCGATCGAAGCATACCCCATTTTGGTGCGTTCACCCTGGACTCCCACCATTGCCAAGCGAAAGATCGATTCTCGATCGAGAAGAACGCAAATTTTAACAGTATTTGCGATCAAGATCGATCAATTCTCAACCCAAATAATTACATTTATCACCAATCAAATAGGTAAATTCAAATGACAAATCTAAAAAAATCTTCGATCGTTCTTGGTACCGCTATTTTATTAAGCCTACTCACCATTGGACTGAATATTGACTTAGTGATGGCACATCTAACTGTAGATTCATCTAACCGCATTCAAACTAATTTAGCTCAAATTAATGATGAAGATGAGGAGGAGTCAGAAGTAGATACCAGCAGCAAGAAAAAATCCATCTTGTACTACAAACGTGGAATTCAAGCACAAGAGGGAGGTGATAATCAGGCCGCTTTTGAATACTATAAAAAGGCATTAGAACTTGATTCTACCAATAGCCACGCATGGTTATATATGGGTACTGTCTTATGTATTGAAGGCGAGACACAATCTGGCATTAAGGCGTTAAAGATTGCAGCTAAATTATTGAAAGATGAGAGTGACGATTGTTATGAAATTGCGATCGCATGGTTGAAAAAAGTTGGAAACAGCAATTAGGCTAGGTATTTTATTAAGTGATAAATACTCATCGATCGATGTTCTTGTCAAACATGCTTCGATGAGTATTTGTATTTGGAACTCTAACGAATATCTGAGGATTAAGCTGATGAAATTGAACACCATACTCGCAAACAATTATCAAATTCGTGAGCAACTGAGCCAAAAAGCTGGGCGACAAACATTTTTAGCAGAAGATTTACGATCGAAAGCCTTAGTTATTATCAAGATTTTAAGCTTTGATGCTAATTTTGAATGGGACGATCTGAAGCTATTTGAACGGGAGGCTAGCACTCTTAAGCAGCTTAATCATCCTGCAATTCCAAAATATCTCGACTATTTTGAAGTGGAAGAACCAGGTACTCGTGGCTTTGCTTTAATCCAAACTTATATTAATGCACCCTCTCTCGAAACAGCTATCCAGACAGGTCGTAAATTCTCAGAAGCAGAAGTAATCGAATTAGTTGATCGACTACTATCGATTTTAACATATCTCCACGAGCAGATTCCACCAGTGATTCATCGAGATCTTAAGCCTAGTAATATCTTGCTTGGGAATCGCTCTGGGAATAGTATTGGTGACGTTTATTTAGTCGATTTTGGTTCAGTACAGGTTGCAAGTAAAGATGGTGGCACGATTACAATCGTTGGGAGTTATGGTTATATTCCGCTTGAGCAATTTGGTGGTCAGACGACGGCTGCTTCGGATTTGTATAGTTTAGGGATGACGATCATTTATGTCCTAACTGGAAATCATCCTGCTGAATTGGTTAAAGTAAACGGACAGGTAAAATTTACTTCAGAGGTTAGTAATCAATTTCATCGATGGGTCGAGAAAATGACTCAACCTTATCTGGAGCAAAGGTTTGATTCAGCGAAGTTAGCACAAATTTCTTTGAAATCTGATAACAGTAGCTATGGAAATTTTATTCATCTGAAACCACCAAATAGTAAGGCCGAAGTTTATCGAGATCGATCGAGAATTGAAATCGGATTCCCCAGTAGTTCAGACTTCGGTTGTGGCGTAATTACATTCGCGATAATTGGAACAATTACAATCTCTTTTTTCTGGTCTCATTTTTTCATACTTCTGTTAGCTTTTGGTATATTTTGCACAATTATGAGTGCAGGTATGCATCAAGAATATCCAACGGACATTATATCAATAGAGCTGCAACAAAAAACACTGATAACAGGAAAACGCTCTCAAAGTTCTGGGAAGATATCGTGGGATGGGTCATTACCTGTAAATATTGAAAAATGTATATTGATATACAACCCTGGCTATAAATTCGATAAAGTTTTAAATGCAGATGGTAGATCGATCGAACAAGCTGAAGTAACTGTCAAGCCAGAATTATCTCTTCTATGCACTTCAACTCAATACTCGATTGGTGTCGGTTTATCTCAGGCGGAATTGTGGTGGATTGGTAAAGAGTTAAGTGATTTCCTTAGTTTAGAGTTACAAGTAATTTATCCCACTCCGAAAATGCTCCCAGAAGGAGATTGTTAATCGGTATGGTGATCCTAACTGAGAAGCACAATCTCTAGAGGGCAGGCATGAAGCACTTCCCCTACGAGTTAATTTTACTGCAAGGATCTCAAATAGGATTGCTATAGTACTACTGCATTCAATTGTAAAAACGCGATCTCGCCGATAGTCTCCTCGAGTGCACGGAGGGCAACAATTCATGAACGAAGAGCGTATGAAGAAGAAACATTCTAATCCAGTACCGCCAGAAATTCAGGCTGAAATCGACGTTTTAGCTGCTTTGCCGGAAGACGAGATCGACACGGAAGATGTACCAGAAGTACGAGATTGGAGTGGTGCAAAGCGTGGACTGTTTTATCGCCCGATAAAACAGCAGATAACACTACGCTTGGATGCCGATCTTGTCGATTGGTTCAAAAATCATCACCAGCAAGATGAGGGTTATCAAACCAGTATCAACCGCGCTCTACGCGAATATGTTGGGCAACATCAATCTTGAGTGATTTAGGGTGAGTTTGCCTAGCGTTTGAGCCTTTTCTGAATACCTTTGACCACTTTCAATACTTTTAACTGCAAAATCCGCTGATAATTTAGATCGGGAATATCAGAAACACCTGGACTAACCCGATCGAAGAAATGATTTACTTCGGCTATAATTATCTGAAGACGGGCGAGAATATTCTCGGTTCGATATTCGGCAACTAATGATTCGATCTCCTTGACAGGCTGGGCAGATTTGACTACCGCTAATATCCGTTCGACATCATAAGCGGTACTAAATCCAGCAATCTTGTGACAATTAAAACCTGGATCTAGATAGTCAGATAAACCATGATTGACGCTAGAAAATACCTGACAGCCACAAGCCATCGCTTCCAACGGTTGTAATCCAAATCCTTCAGTTACGCCCTGAGCTGCCCAATATTCAGCAGAATCGTATAAATAAACATGCGATCGATTGAACAAATCTGCTAAACTATCAACAAATCCATCGATGATTTTCACGCGACAATGTGGTTGCAAAGCAGGAATTAATTGCTTGAGTAAATAGTCAGAAGATTTGCGGGCATGAACTAAGACATCGATCGATCTTTCAACCCGATGATTGATAAACTGATCCGAAATTTGATTGGGCAAATAGTACAACAGCGAATGGGGCGATCTCTGTCCCCAATAGCCGAGAGTATTGCGACTGACACAGACAATCGGAATCTGGGCGGGGAGCCGAAAGCCGTATTCGGCACTATGAGCATGGTAAATCGTGGGATAACCTCGCAGCCGCGCCACTAGTTTGGGCACATCAAAACCCCAACTCACCACGAAGATTGTATCGGCCGATGGAGGGCTTTTCAATAGGTCATCGAGAAATAGCTTGTCTGGTTCCCGTTGGCGATAGGTGACGATCTCGGCGGGACAGATCTGTCTGACTAGCTCAATCGTCTTGAGTTCCGCCCATAAGCCCCCACAGTTAAATTTTGAGGTAGTTCCTGGCAGGAGAAATAGGAGTTTTCGCATAAATTCAGAGCCTAGCAGCGGTTTTGCCCACGACTTAGAATAAACTACTATTGATCGAAGTGTCTACCAGTTTAAGTGAATACTTCTGTTGCTAATGTCGCTACAGCAATAACTGCATTTTCATGTGAAAATTGCTCAACTAAACCAAAAGTAAATATCAGTAAATTAGTTGATGATCGATTCGTCAAAGCTTATGCTGTTAGAAAGCAAGCAAATTCAAAATATAGGCACACCATCAATGCTGGTATGATTATTGTCAAGCTGGTACGATCGAACCCCATCAGCACCCTTTTTGATTGACCAATCGATTAAAGTAGATCGCTCCTGCCCACTCTCGTAAATTGGCACACCATAGCCACAAGATGTCTGGACTGATTCGAGTTGAATCGAGATAATTTGACGCTTGCCAGGGAGATCTGTAAACTTGTTGATTAGATCATCCCACTGCGCTGTATCAGGGCTAATCACCTCACCACGCCCGTACAATCGCAAAATCAGGGGTTTGTCCGTAAAACTACAGAACATCACCGTAATCCGCCCATTTTGCTGCAAATGGGCGGCTGTTTCATTGCCGCTTCCGGTAAGATCTAGATATGCCACTTGGTGAAAGTCCACACAGCGGAAAGAATCAATCCCCTTGGGTGACAAATTAATCCGTCCCTCGATGGGAGCTGTGGCTGTAAAAAAGAGCTGTTGCTGCTGGATAAACTCGCACAGCTTATCGTCTAGTTGGGAATAAAATTTAGCCATTTAATTCATGCTCCAGATTTCCAAAACCCTCAGTATTCCACTCAGTGAAATCGATCTTAGCGCGATTCGATCGCAAGGTGCTGGTGGTCAAAATGTCAACAAAGTAGCGACGGCAATTCATTTGCGCTTTGATATTATGGCATCATCATTACCCGATCGATATAAAGAGCGGCTGATGAATTTACGAGATCGCCGAATCACCAGTGAAGGTGTCATCGTGATCAAATCCCAGGAGCATCGGAGCCAAGAACGCAATCGGGCAGAGGCTCTGGACAGATTGCGATCGTTAATTTTGACCACAATGATTGTGGTACTCCCCCGCAAGCTCAGAACGCCCAGCAAAGGGCAGGAGCGGCGACGATTGGCGGACAAGAAACACCAATCTGAGGTCAAAGCATCACGGAAAGTTGTTGAGTAATTAATAATTATATTAACGTGAGTTTTCCTGGCGGAAAGGCTACGCCAACGGGATAAGAATTCCCATCCAGTCATCTCTAGCTCCGAAATGCACCACCTGGGGATGAATCCCCAGGCTAGTAGCTTAAGTCCACTGTTCGCGTAGCGTCACGAAGTGAAGTGTACTCAATAATCTGGCAGTCCACTTCACTTCGTGACGCTACGCAAACAGTGGACTTGAGCTACTAGCCCGCACTTTAG
>JANNDL010000210.1:0-34396 GCA_031387665.1 Chamaesiphon sp. OTE_75_metabat_95
CAAGCGTTATCATCGTCAAGGCGAACAGATTACCCTCCAACCTGCCAATCCCAAATACAAACCGATCGAAGCTGAAGCTCATTTAGTCCAACTCCAAGGTATTTTAGTTGGTGTTTGGCGCGGTTATCAGCCCATGAAAAGATAAATTGACTCGATCGACACCAATTGCTCCAAAATAAAGGAGGAAGGGTAATTTATGAATTACCCTTCCTCCTTCGTCGATCGCACCAACAATCCCCAAGTCTCCCAGTCCCCCAGTCCCCAAATTCCCCTCCCATCCTGATGGTCGCCAATCGTTACCCAGAAGCAATTATTAAAGTATTCATCGTCGATGATTTGCGAGTTGTCAGAGAGAAGCTCAAATCTGTGCTGGGATCCCATCAAGATCTTGAAGTAATTGGGACGGCGATCGATGGGTATAATGCGATCGAGCAGCTAGAATATTTGCAACCAGATGTCGTTCTGCTCGATCTTGATATGCCCAAACTGGATGGGATCGAAACTGCCAAAATTATTGAGCGTAAATGTCCGCAGATCAAAATAATTGTCCTCAGCAGTTATGAAGATGCCAGCGAGATTAGTAGCGTGCAGCCCGCTTGTATCAAAGAATATATTGTCAAAGATCGAATTGTAGACACAATCGTTGAGAGCATCAGAGCTGTTTACAGTACAACAGCATTAGTCACTCCGCCTGATAATGTTGTCGATTTTAGTCGCTTCGCCCAGGGCGATAGTACCAAAACCAGTAGATTTAATGCCAATCTCGCTACTAATTTTGGTACAAACCTATCAACTCAGTTTACATCAATCGCTAGTACCACGCTCACCAGGCTAAATGATTGGTCAGATTCAGCCAAAGAATTGATCGATATGATGCCGTCGCCTTGGACTAGAGGTTTATTGTATTCATTAGTGATCTGTCTGGGGATTGCGATTCCGTGGGCGTGTCTGTATCGGACGGATGAAATCGGTACTGCTAGAGGTAGATTGGAAGCCAAAGGCAACACTATCAAGCGCGAATCCGATCTCGAAAATAGTGTGGCAGTGGTCAAAGTTTATGTCAAAAAGGGTGAAGTCGTCAAAGCTGGACAGACAATTATGGAACTTGATTCCAAAAATGTCCGCGAGCAAATCTCTCAAAATCAACTCAAAATTGACGGCGGACAGCAACGGCTTAATCAGTTTATGCTGATGAAAAATCAGATGGGATTGGGCACGAATGCTCAACAACAACAAAATCAAGCACAACTGCTCGAAAAGCAGTCTCAAATCGCCCAAGCACAGCAAAGTATTCGCAATCTAGATACAACTTCACGCAGTCAAATTGCCGAAAAGCTAGCCCAACTTCGTCAAGCCGAACAAGCTCTCGCGGACAGGCAAACTAGCTACGATCTTCAGAAGGCTGAGAAGCTCACTCAGGTACGCCAAGCCGAGCAAGGAGCCATAGCAGCGCAGACTAATTACACTATTGCTCAAAATCGGCTCAAAGATGCTCAGAGCGAGCTGCTGCGCTATACGCGACTTTATCAGACTGGAGCGGTAGCAGAAGTCAAAACCAAAGAAATTGCCAGTCTAGCTCAAGAACGAAATCAAATCTTTAGCCAGTCAGTTGCCAATCTTCAACAGTCAAAATTGCAAGTCAAAGAGCAGCAAGAAAATTACCAGAAGCTAATTCAACAAACTCGATCTGACATCGCCCAAGCAAAGCTTAGACTCAAAGAACAGCAGGAAGCTTATCAGGGCACAATTGCCAGATCTCAATCCGATCTCTCCCAAGCAAAACTGCGGTTAACAGAGCAACAACGTGGATCTACCAGTTTAGTAAAAGGTGGGAATATTGCGGTTATCAAAACTGACCAGCAGCTCAAAGAAATTGAAAGTCAAATTGTCACACTAAAATCTGAGATCGATCGCGATCGAGCGCAGAATAATTTCCTAAATAGACAATTAGAAAAATATACAATCAAGGCGAATATTGACGGCATAATCTTTGAATTACCGATCGATCGAGAAGGCGCGGTAGTCCAGCCCAAGCAACTAATTGCTGAAATTGGATCGAATATTAATGGACTAGTATTCAAAGGCGAAATACCTGCCAATCAGAGTGAATCATTGCGATCGTTACAGGGAAATGAACAGACTGCGGGCAATATTCAAAAAGACGTTAAACTCAAATTCGATGAATTTCCGTTTGAGAGTTATGATATCGTCAAAGGAAAACTAACCTGGATTGCTCCCAACTCCAAACTCACCCAAGTTGCGCCAGGAGTGACTAGTGCTAGCTATGATATTGAAGTTCAGCTAGAGCAGAGTTGTGTCAAGCATGAGGGTGCTTGTGTGCCGTTTCGATCTGGGCAGCCAGCAACTGCTGAAGTCGTAATTCGGAATCGCCGGATCATTGATTTTATTCTCGATCCATTTAAAAAATTAAGAAACTAGTGAATTAGTAGACAAATAGATAAGTGATATCAACAAATACTAGTATTGAAATTAACGATCGAGACTTGATCCATGAAGCTAGAGTCGCTGGCAAGATTCCTGAACTAGCTAGAGGGATCATCCGTCGTCAAATTATCCGAGCACAAATTGCCGAAGCTGGGATCGAGCCAAGTACAGCAGAGTTGCAACAAGCCGCAGACAGATTTCGGCTGGTTAATCGGCTAGAAAGTGCTGAAGCCACAAATAAATGGTTGCAGGATCATCATCTCTCCGTCGATGATTTTGAAGAGATTGTGACTCAGGATCTATTATCAACCAAACTCGCCCACCACTTATTTGCTAATCGAGTCGAACAATTCTTCCACCAAAATCTGCTCGACTACAGTGCCGCGACTTTTTATGAAATCATCCTTGAAGATCGCGACTTGGCGATGGAGCTTTTTTATTCAATTCAAGAAGGCGATCTCAGCTTCGCCGATGTCGCCCAGCAATATATCTCAGATCCCGAATTTAGTCGGCGCGGGGGCTATGTTGGTACCGTCGGGCGGAAACAACTGCGCCCCGAAATTTCTGCGGCAATATTTGCTGCAAACCCACCGCAATTAATCAAGCCAATTATCACAGCGGTGGGAGTTCATCTGATTCAAGTAGCCGAAATCATTGAACCTAAATTAGACGAACGACTTCACCACCAAATTTTGATTGAGTTGTTTGAGCGATGGCTGAGTGAAAAAATGGTGGAGATCTCACATCGAATATCGATCGATCTGCCTAAATTACAGAATTAATTAGGCACCAGATAGATATCGCGAATATCTTGGGGTAACTCAGCCTCCAGTTGTTGATAGCCTTCCGCTAAATAGGTAGCAACGTCAGTGGCTGGAACTCGTTCACCTTCACCCTGAAGATAAGCCGAAATTCTTTGCTGATCCCACTTAAAATTTTGAGTCATGATTACTATTAAACGCGATCGGGGTGACAGTCGATCGAGTCCTCGATCGAGATAACACCACAAGGGCGGCGGTGCAGCCTGGAGCTGGTAACGAATCTGCGCTGGCGGCGGGACATCAGTACGATCGATCTTACTACCTGCAATATCAATCAGCCAGTTTTGCCAATTAGTCGCGGCTGGATCTGGAGACAGTTGGACTTGCTGAAGTTCTGTAAAAATCTGTCGCCAGGAAACTGCAAATAAATAATCAGCCTGAGCCTGAAACTCTACCGCATGTTGAACGACACTGTGGACAATCTCACTATAGCGATAGAACAACGCCGCAAAGAACTTGCCCTGTTCGGGATGAAGCTGATGTAGACGAACTAACTCTCGATCGCTATAATCAGCTAGCGATTGCAAGATTTCATGATGGGATTCGGGGAAAGTCGGGATTGACAACATCTGTAAATCAGTTGACAGTTAAAAGTTGACAGTTGATAGTTTAGCATCCGATTTGCAGAACTATTGAATCTGTAATATCAAAATAAGTCGATCGAGCTTTGCTCTACATACAAACTGCACAACTCCCAACGCCCAGTTCGGCTCCGCTCAGTGAGCGGAGCCGTTCGCGAAGCGTTTGCCTCAGCAAAAGTGAACTCCTCACTCCTAACTAAATATGCAATCTAGCTCTGCTCCGCAACGGATGCGTAATTTTACGATCGTCATCATTGCCATCGCTTTAGTCATCGCCCTCGTACTCGGTATTCGTGCCCAAAACTTTACCGATAGCCTGGAAACCCAAGCCAATCAAGCCACCCCGATCGATATTGCCCTCACCAATAATAAGCCCACCCTGATGGAATTCTACGCCAATTGGTGTACGAGCTGTCAGGCAATGGCACCCGATCTCGCCGCCGTCAAAGCCCAATTTGGCGATCGAGTCAACTTCTCCATGCTCAACGTAGACAACACCAAATGGCTCCCAGAGGTCACGAAATACCGCGTTGATGGGATTCCGCATTTTGTCTTTTTTGACAGCCAGGGCAAGGTTCTAGCCCAAGCGATCGGCGAACAGCCCCGCCAGATCCTCGAATCCAAACTCACCGATCTCATCGCCGGAGTAGATGTCTCCGACACCGCTGCCACAGGCGAAGTCTCCAAATTCACACCCAAAGTAGTTCCCAAGAGTGGTGATGATCCTCGTGCTCATGGGTAGGGGTTTGGTGAATGGTGGATGGTGAATTTGGACGCAAGCGTCTCCCAGATCGTAGGGTGCGTTACTGCGACAGCATAACGCACCACACACCACACATCACACACCACCACACAAAAAATCATCCAACATCATTGGTGGGGTTGGGCGGGTTTGAATGAGATTTTTAGTTCATCCGTCATTGACACCATGAACCCGCCCCTACAGATATTTCAAACTCACAACTCACACCGTGTCCAAAATCATCATCATCGGCGGCGGCGCGGCGGGATTCTTTGCTGCGATTACTTGCGCCCAAACATATCCCCATACCCAAGTCACCCTGATCGAGGCTGGCAAGTACCCACTTGGCAAGGTCAAAATTTCCGGTGGTGGCCGCTGTAACGTCACTCACGCCTGCTTCGATCCAATTCAGTTGATTCAGTACTATCCCCGTGGTAACAAGGCTCTGCGGGGTGCTTTTACCCGCTTCCAGCCCAAGGATACAGTTGAGTGGTATGCCAACAGGGGAGTCCAGCTCAAAACTGAAGCTGATGGGCGGATGTTTCCAACGACGGATGATTCAGATACGATCGTTAGATGCCTGATGGACGCTGCCGCTACCGCTGGAGTCAAAATCTGGACGGGGGAGGCTGTGGCGGATATTAGTCAAGAAACTGGTGGATGGGCAGTCCAGCTCAAATCAGGACAGGTGCTTACAGCCGATCGCGTACTACTCGCCACAGGTAGTAATCCCAGTGCTCACAAGTGGGCGCAAAAATTAGGGCATCCGATCCTAACGCCTGTACCATCCCTATTTACCTTCAATATTCCCGATGCGCGGCTGGCAAATCTAGCCGGAGTCAGCGTCAAATCCGCCACCGTCAAATTAGCCGCTACAGGTAAAAATGCCTTAACTCAATCGGGTGCATTATTGATTACCCACTGGGGCGTAAGTGGTCCGGCGGTGCTGAAATTATCCGCTTGGGGCGCGAGATTTATCGCTGAATCTCGATACAACACCACCCTAATTATTGACTGGTTGCCAGATTATCGTGCCGACAAATTGCGAGAACTGATTCTCGCCGTCAAGTCTCAATTGCCCCAGAAAACTATCCAAAATAGTTGCCCCGTGCCGATTCCTCATCGCCTATGGGAATCCCTAACTAGCTATATCGGCATTCAATCAACTGACAGATGGGCAGGATTGGCAAATAAAACTCTCGACAAGTTGATCCAGGAGTTAAATCGGGGTGAATATCAAATTACAGGGAAAGGAGCGTTTAAAGAAGAATTTGTCACCTGTGGCGGTGTCGATCTCAAGTCGGTGGATTTCAAAACGATGGAAAGTAAAATTTGCCCAGGCTTACACTTTGCTGGAGAAATTCTCGATATTGATGGGGTGACGGGGGGATTTAATTTTCAGAGTGCTTGGACAACGGGGTATTTGGCAGGATTGGCGATGGGAGCGATTTAGGGAGCTTGGGATAGTAAGACTAGTGCTGCTAAAAACCCGATATGGCGACTGCTATACTTCCTTGCTTGCAACTTTAGCTGCAACACCTTGTAAGTGAATGCGACGAGCTTCGGCGCGACGATCTTGCTCTTTTTGACGACAGGGGCGACAAAGTTTGGCAATGCTAAATAAGTTGCCTTTGGCTTCTTCATACCACCACTGTTGCTGTGCTGCTGTCCAAACTTCGGGACTATTACAACCAGTACAATCAAATGGTCGATCGAAATAGTAGCCGAGCTGCACAAAATCAGGCACATCATGACTATTGTGCGGTGCGAAAGCTGTGGAATCGATCGCGATCCAACCTCTTTCTGCTGCCCATGCTGCTGTCACAGGCTGAATTACAGGATTGTTCCGTTTCTCAATCCGTGCTTGCTTTTTCGCTTTGAGTTCAGTGCGACGCTGTTTGCCACTTTTCACGGTTAATCTAGATTGTGTCGGTAATTAAAGGTACGACTATTTACCTAGCTCATTTTAACAAATCAGCCTAATCATTCAGGGGATTAATGAATGTTTTTTCGATCGTGAGCTACACTATAGGGTGACAAGATCGGCCGCGAGATCGTGGGAGGAAGTTACTTTGGATGAGTTGAGAACGGCGTTAGAATTGGCTACAGAAGATGAATTGCAGCAATTAACAGGCATTCTATTTAGCCGTAAGTTCAACCCCATAGACTATGTGCGGACTCCAGATCTAGTCGAGATTCAAAGTCAGGATCGGGCTGATTGGCTGGATTCGATCGAGGATCGGTTTCGATTTTTAGCCGCAGATGGCGTGACTGTGTTACAGGGTCGGACTCAGGGCGTGAGCTACCGCCAGACACTGATCCAGGTCTGCCGATACCTCAAAATTGCTTATTCTAATCAACTCAGCACCACCGATTTGGAATCCGAAGTCTTCTTGCATTTGATGGGCAAAAGCTGGTACAAACTACCTTCTGGCGATCGAAATGCCCTAACAGTCAGAGTCCAGAAATCTTTGGCAAAAACTAAGTTCGATCAGCCATTACCCGCCCACATTCAGCACGATCCGATTAAATTAATTCTAAAAGGCAGTGGCGCGATCGCAATTAACGCCGTAATTAAGCCCATAGTTCTCCATCAAATCGCCCGTCAATTTGCTTTTCACTTCGCTAGCTATGAAATCACCAAGCAAACCCTAATTAGGGGCGGAATTGCTGCTAGCAGCCAGCTCCAGAGTTATATCGCGCTTTATATGGCAAAACGAGGCATGATGATGTCTGCGACGCAGCAAGTGGCTGTACGCGGGGTGTTTGCAGTTTTGGGACCAGCGATGTGGGGCTGGTTTTTCGCAGATCTGGGCTGGCGATCAATCTCGACTAATTATGGGCGGATTATTCCCACAATTGTGGCGTTAGCTCAAATTAGATTGACTCGCACGGATGATTGGGAAATGGCTTATGGCTAGACTTGGTGACGGGGAGACGGGGAGAAATAGATTAATGCTGGTGAAATTTATGGCGAATAAATTCTTCAGCGGTGGACCGATCGATTACTAAGTTGTCTAGATTTGCCATTAGTAGATCGTCCAGCATCTGTCGATATTGTTGCCCTGGTTTATATCCTAGTTTCTGTAAATCTTTACCATTTAGGATTGGTTGAATCTTTGACCAAACTGTTAGATATTTCCAAATTTGACGACGGATTGGGAATATATTTCGATATCGCACTGCAACTAAAATTAATGTCTCTACGTCATACTGGCGCAGCAATTTGACGACTTGACTAATTGGCTGGAAGCTTGATAATGACGAACTAATATCAGTTTCTACTCGCGCTAAGTTTCCCAATCGCTCAATTCGATCGGGTGATAGTTGGAGATTCTGGGCTACTGTCGATCGATATGTCGGCGCAAGATAGGCAATCATTGCTACCAGTCGTAATTGCCAATGACTTATCGATTGTTCTGGATCGAATTTAGCCAGACATCTAGCTAATAACCGCAGTTGCTGCAATAACTCTCGATCCAATTTTAGAGTCGGATGGATACATTGCAAAGCATCTAATTCGGCTAGTAATTCGATCGTTGGTTGCCAATAACTTACCTGGAATAGATACTTTAATTCAGTCCTGAGCCGAACTTGCAATGCTGGGGTGCGACTATGTGCTTGAGCAGTCTGAACATAGATACCACTGCTGATTGCTGCCCGAATATATGCGGCTGTCTGAGGTTCAAATTCAAAACCCAATCGCACCGCAAATCTCGCCCCCCGAAAAATCCGCGTCGGATCGTCAATGAAGCTATTGGGGTGCAATACTCGAAGCTGCTTGGCGTGCAAGTCGCCCAATCCACCATATAAGTCCAATAACGGCGGATCTGGCGAAGGTGTTAGTCGCCAAGCCAGGGCATTGACTGTAAAGTCGCGACGGTACAAGTCTCGATCGATCGAACTTGCTGATACGTCTGGATTTGCGGCAGGATAAGCGTATGATTCGGTTCTAGCTGTGGCAATATCGATGCCCAACGCCCCAAATGCCGAATCTTGTCGCCAAACTAATGCCGCTGTCTGAAACGCCCCATGAACGTCTAGATGTACCTCTGGATAAATCTGCTGGATAGCCTTAGCCAGTTTCACACCCGCACCAACTTCTGCCGCTTGGCTACAGCCATCCACTACCAAATCAATATCTGTAATCGATAAACTCTCTGCTCTAGTCTCAGCCAACAGCAAATCTCGCACCACACCACCAACCAGATACAAGTGCCAGCCTGATTCTGCTGCGATCTGCGCCGCCTGCTCTAGTATCTCCCACTGCGGGATTAGCCTAATCGTTTCAATCACTAACCCCACTCCTTTAATCAGGATTTAGAGGATTTTAGGATTTTCAGGATTGAGTTGTCTGTGCTGTCTCAGTTCCCAACTCCCAACTCCCAACTCCCAACTTATCTATTTGCCCGTCGATCTTCTTCTCTGCGTTGTCTGTCGCGCCAGCCAGTTAACGTGAGAACCACAATACCCAATGTGACGAGGACGAGTAGCCCAAAAGCAGCGGTGCCTAAAATGGGCAAGAGTGAGGTAGTGTCCATTGAGATTGATTAATTGATTAAGAGAACTATCTAAGTTAATTCTACTACCTTTATTTTTTTCGATCGAGATCGATCGTGAATCAGATTTGGTATGAACGGTAGATTCGTTGGCATAGCCTTTCCTTTGGAAAATGAGAGATAGCTCGATCGCTCATCCCCAGACGTGATAGTTTAAAGTATGGGATATTCCCCGTGGAGAAATCCTGCAAGCAAGCTAATTTAATTCCAGTCTGGAGGAATTTCAACATGTCAATTCGTTTATACGTGGGCAACTTACCAAAATCTGATGTAGAGCGAGAAGAACTGGAAGTTGTCTTTGCTGATGCAGGTGAATTAATTTCGGTCAAAGTGATCAAAGATCGCAAGACTGGTAAATGCCGTGGATTTGGCTTTGTCACCGTCGAAACCGACGAACAAGCCGACCAAATTATCGAAAAATATAATGGTGCCATGTTCCAAGAGGTGCCAATCAAAATCGAGAAAGCTCTACCCAAAGCCAAAGGACAAGAAGACGAAGATGGTGAAGGTAGCGAATCTACCGAGCCTAGAGAACCCAGCAATGTCCCGAAACCGACCCTAAACAAGAAAGTACCTGGCGAAACTAGTACCCCCCGCCGCGCAGCCAGCGGTGGCGGTGGTGGCGGTGGTAAGAAAGGTGGTCGCAAAGATGGCAACAAGACTCAGGGCGGTGGCAATACTCAGACCAGCACTGCAACCACTGAAAGCTTCCAGCCCGACCCTCGCTGGGCGGGAATGCTGGCTGATATCAAGGATAAATTAGCTCAATCTGGAAATCCCTAACCTCATCGTTAGCAGAGTTTCAGGCTGCATTTGCTTGCAGGTAATTCAATAATTGATAGAAAGATTAATCTTTCTATCAATTTTTTCATTTTAACCGTAGAGTCTAGGCTTAATTCAGTTATTATAGAAATTACAATAAGCAATCCTATTCAGAATCTATTCGGAAAATTAGCTTCAATACTTTAGATCGATCTAACGATGAGAGGATTAAATAATGCAAACTATTCAACTGACTGCAAAAGTTGATGATCGTGGAGTACTACGAGTACAAATGCCTGAGAGTTTGAAAAATAGTACTGTTGACGCGACAATTGTGTTTATCACGACAGAAAATAATCCGGCAGATTGGGTGAATAAATCTAACTCACGGCCTTTGGATAACTCAACCGCAGATGATCAAATGTCTTGGGTTGAACTCGTTCGCTCCTTATCAGGCGCGTGGGCAGAAGATTTTCCTCCTTTGGCAGAGATTCGGACAGAATCTATCGATATTGAAAGGGAAATCCTATAGATGTATATCCTAGATACAAATACCTCAGCAATTCCAAATTCAAAACATTGTACCGATTCTTCACCAATGATCGATGGTTGCTGGTGGGGTTGGGCAGGTTTGTTTGTTAATTATTGGTGCGAATCGAGGCTTGCTAGCATAAACCAGCCCCTACGAGATGTTTGAATTTGGAATTGCTGCCAACCCCTAGAGCATTGCTGTAATTTCGGCTAAATTGGTAATCGGTAAATCAGCGTGGTCTTGCCACGGAAATTCCCCAGTGGGATCGAGATAAACCGTCGCACTGCCAGCCCTGCGTCCTGCTTCTAAGTCAAACACATAATCTCCCACCATCACCGATCGATCCGCCCCTGCATTCCAACCTGATAACAATTGCAAAATTCCCTCTGGACTTGGCTTGGGTGGACAACAATGGCGACTAAGGATCAAGTCTGCTGGAAAGAATTCGGCTAACCCACAGGCGGCTAGAGTAGCCTCAGCATTAGATTTACTATTACGAGTGAGGATACCGATCTGATCGCCGCGAGATCGCAATTTGGTCAGAAGTTCTCTGGCACCAGCCTGAGCCGTGGCTCGATGGGCAATGTCCAACTCCAGAGCGTCAAGCTGCTGATGGAGTTCAGCGGCTTGGGCGGCGGGAAGACTATTTAGAGCTTCGAGGATGGGTTGATCGATCGGTAGCCCCAAGATTCGCTTGATACCGTCAAAGTCATGGATACTCAGGGTTAGTGTCCCATCCATATCAAAAATCCAACAGTCACGTCGATCGAAGGAAACAGACATTAGGCTCAAATATCTAGATAGTGTACTTAGCTTACCTTAAACTCCAGCGGTTAAAACCGCTGCTAATAGTGCAAAGTTCGCCTGCGCGGACTAAATTTCTCAGTCCGCGTAGGCGGACTTCGTATCACGAGCAGCGGTTTCAACCGCTGGAGTTTTAAGTAGCTGACTTTACCAAGTTGCGTCGATAAACTACGCCCAACATACCAGTCATAATTGCCATCAACAGCCACTCAGCAGGCTCTGGGGTCGCTGAAACCTTTGCTGGTGGCAATTGTTGCTGATCCTCTACAGTCCGCTTGAAGCGATCTTTATCTTTTTCAGCGTTTTTGAGATCTTGCTTCTGCCGATCGTTGACCAGTACAATCATCGAAGAGTAGGGGGTGACTAGGTTGTATCGTTTGGCTAAAACATGTACTGCATCCAATTCTTTGAGTTGATTTGGCTGCAACGATTGGCTCACCTGGGTGATCCATTGTCGTGCTGCGATCGCATCAAAGCCGTCATCTTTGGGCTTCGCAGTTGGATCTACAGCCTGACTTAGGAACCAAGCGTAGTTGTCTACGACGCTCAATAGTGATGTATCTTTGCCTAAACTAGGTTGGGTAGCGATCCGCTGCATGACGGTTTTGATCTCAGTCGAGACACTTCCGCCACTATGTTGGATCATCGAGAGAGTGGCATCATCATAGGCAAATGGTAATCCACCCAGATGCACCATCCACAAAGGTGCAGACATTGATTTTGGCTTGTCTTTATCGGTTGACAGCTCGTAGCTACCGCGATCGGTAATCGCGATTACAGCATCATACTTAGGATTAGCGGCTGTTTTGCTGAGACGCTCAAATTGCTCCAGCATTTGCTTGGGATCGATCGATCCATAAAAGGTCGCTCGATCTGGCTTGAAGTCAGCGATTGAGACTAACTGGGGTTGAGCTGCTGCACTCGTGGTGAGATAGAGATCGATCTGGTTCTGGGGTAGAATTTTCGATCGCAACCAGTCGATCGTTTTGACTAGTTCAGGACGATGGGCGTTCATGCTGTAGGAGCCATCGAGGACGATCGCTAGCCGTTTGTTTTGGGGCAAGCTGTAGCCGCTGGCATCAAAGGGTTTAGCGATGATATTACTTCCATTTGGCAGCGTCATTTGATGTACGGCTGGTGCCGATTTATCAGCAGCAATCGAGTCAGGTAGCCATTGATTATTAGATCCTACAGATTTGCCATCAATCGATCGATTGGTATTGCGATTCCAGTAGACGTTGCGCTGCTCACGGAGTTGGGGCAGGAGCCAGCTATTGGATTGTTTCATCACTTTATAAGTCATCCACATGTTCATCGGCTGTCCCTGGGCGAGGATGGGATAGACGCGCAGGCGGTAGTTTTGGGGGCCAACTTGTTCGAGCAGAGCTGGATCGACTCGCTGAACTAGCTGTTCCTTATAGATTTTTTGCGCCGCACCACGGGTAGATACTTGGAAGGGGTAACTTAGAGCTTTGTTGTCAGATTCACCCAGCCAGATGCCAGTCATGGTCGCGCTTTCAGGCAATGAGAAATAATAGAAGATTTCCTGTAGCTGTGTTGTTTGATTGCGATAGGTTTCATGGAGTTCCACCTCTGCCCAGTCGCCATGGGGTGTAACTTTGACTTGTTGGTTAGTCAAAAGTACCCGTTTTGCATCGATACTTAGCAGTCCAGCATTGACTTCCGCGCGATTGAAATTTGACTCAACGGCACGACGAATCGTGTCTTTTTCGCCGCGTATAATCGGCATGTCGAAAAATTCGGCGTAGAGGCTTGCAGCGATTTCGCGATCTGTTCGTGTACCTTGATAGGTAAATGGCTTAGTCAGAAAATCATAACCATTCATGCCAGATCGATCGCCGGAAAAATTCAAATACCGATAGTCTGCAAGATAGGCATTTAATAATCCTTGGCGAATCTGCTCTGTTTTTTGGAGATTAACAGCTTGTTGGCGGAGCCTCTCAGTATGAGAATTGACTGGCTTTTGCTTCAATAGCTCAAACGCTTCAAGTTGGGGCTGATAGGACAGGCTGCTAAAAACCCATACCCAGGCAACTGCCAACACGCCAACTAGAGACTCTACTTTCCATCTGCCGTAACGTTCGATCGATTGCTGAAAGTTTTGCCACCACAGTTTTATGGCGACAACTACCATTCCAAATGGTGCGCTACCTATTGCAAACCCACAGGCGAACAGCGGAAATAAAACAACGCTCAAGACGAGTGCTTCCAGATGGGTTAGAAACCAAACAATCACTGGGATCACAAAGAATGACGCAACTGCTGCCATATAAAATGAAACTAGTAATAATAAGCTCAACCCGATCAGCGAGAATAAATTTCCCTGCTGTTCCACTGGTTCTGCTTGCCGCTGTTGCCAAAACCAATAACAGCTTCCGGCAAATCCTAATATGCCCGAAACGAGCAAGAAGCTACTAGCCGTAGTTAATTCGCGCAGCATAAACAGCCGAATCACACAAGCAGCCAGAATCGGTGCTTCGATCGCGTAAAACAGCTCAAATAACGATAGTGGTAGTGGTGATTTTACCTGCTGTTGCTTACTTACACCGATCTGCTGTTGCTTGCCGCCAGCGATTGTCGTAGCAAGTGGCACACCAATTAAGCCAATAAATGGCAGCATCAGATCGATCGGCACTGACCCCCCGATCGAGTCTCTGATTAGTGCCGCGCCCATTGATGGCAAAAATCCAACGCAGAAGACTATGAGAAAGGTGATATTGGAAGTCCAGAATAAGAGTTTGAATAGTGATTTCATATTAAATGTTGGCGTACTAAGAAAAACTAAGACTAGTGCTAGTTAAAAACCCGACTTTTCCAAAAAGCGGCGTTTTTATTCTGGGGTTCCCCCGTCTTGGCGTTTTTTTATGCGGGGGGAACCCCCCAATAAAAACGCCGCAGAATAAAAAAACGACAAGACAGTCGGGTTTTTGTCCCAACCGATCCGGCGATGAATGTGATTAAATTGCTTGAAGCCGTTCGATCGAATCGTGAGTCTGTTTAATAAAACCTTTCACTGCTGTGGATTCTGGCTGATTAGATCGATCGAATACCACTGAAACCATCGTCCACCGAGATTCACGCCGAAATACTTCATCCCAAAAACGTGAGCTAAAGTTATCTGTCGTCTTCTTTGCCGATTGGAACCAGTACACAGCCGATTTCGTACCATCATCTAGAGACAGCCATCTGGCAGTCACTTCTGGCGTTACTAGCTGCTGAATTTCGGGTGCGATCTTGTAACCGATCGATGCCAAACAAACTTCGGGTGAATGGTGCGCTTGCCAAGTTGGACTGGCTACCAGCACAGAGGTTCCAGTCAAATCGCCATACTTAAATTGCTGTTTGCGAGTAGTTACACCTGGATAGTTAGCAAAAAACTTCTGTTCTTGAGAGTTGAGAGCCAATGGCTGAGTCTGCATCGGTTCTGCCCACTGCAATCTCGATAAATCTACCGCCGTGATTGCTCGATCGAACTGTGGCACCGGAATAATTGCCAAGGCTAACAATAATCCAGCTACTCCTGATAGCGATCTCCAGTTTAGGCTCATCAATGCAGTCTCAGCGGGATCCTCTGTTTTGATCTGACTATTCGCCTTTGGCACCCACCGCAATAGCCCCCAAGTCAGTAAACTCGCCATCACAAAGCCAATCAAGCCCAAAGGCACATGCAAGATTTCCGCCCATGCTGATTGGTTGGCTACATGGGTGAGCAACGTCAAAATTAGTACCCGTGCGGTGTTAGCGATCGCCAAAAACACCAAATTTGCCAGTCCAACTACGATCCAGCGCAGCCCAATTTGCCGCCCTTCCAGCCAAGTGGATGCTAATAAAAATAACGTCCCCGTCCACATGCTCTTGAGTCCGCTACAGGGCAGATCCACATAAGCAACGCCTGTGTCCAACACAATCACATCACCAGCCGAAATTGCTGTAATCTGCCAAGAGTGTAAAATCCACTCGACAACCTGAGCCGTAAAAATCCGTGCAGGTGTCCCAACTCCGGTACTAAACTGCACCCCAAACGGCAGTAGACAAGCGATCGCCATCCCGACTGGCAATCCCCGTTTCCACACCGATGGAGCCAACCACAAGCCTGCTAGCCCATAGCTGCCCAACAAAAATAATCCCACAGGCAACTGGGCAAATGACACAAACCATTGAGTCGAGATCGTCGCCACACTACAGCCAAAGATCAGCAGCAAGGGCAGTCGATATAGTCCTGGTGCTAATTGAATCGATAGACGGTAATTCCAGCTCACCAAAGCCAATAACAACGCCCCAGCAGCTAAAATCACCCCATTAAACAGCGAGATATCATCGATCGATGTTGCTAGCCAATGTAGTGCCGATTGATGTAAATACAGCCAACTTCCACCAATTGCGATCGTGCTCACCACCAGCCCCCGATCTAGCCCAGTTTTTCGGCGCACCAAAGAGCCATCTATCATAAAACTCACAATCCTTATTCAGCTACATCGAACCAAAGAGATGTCGATCCGACATGTTCGGTTCAAGTATTACATACAGAATAAAAAATTGGTTTTCCGGAAAAAGCAAAAATCTTTTGGTGGATAGTGAATAGTGAATAGTGAATAGTTAACTTATTATTACTCCCGTGCCCCACGCTCCCGTGCCCCACGCTCCCACGCTCCCACGCTCCCACGCTCCCGTGCCCCACGCTCCCACGCTCCCACGCTCCCACGCTCCCGTGCCCCACGCTCCCACGCTCCCACACCTCCCACCCTACCCCCGCCAACTCCCCCAAGCCGCCTTCACCCCTACCCACACGCTGCGAGTATTCGTCTGGACATTTCCCGCTTGTTTTTTGACAACGGAGAGGCTCAAATCTACTTGCTGGGCGACTGCGGCGGCACTTTGAACACCTTGAGACATTTCATCGCTGAGATCGCCGAGTTCTAGTCCTGCTAGTCTGATTGCTTCCAGTGTCGGCGGCAATTCTCGATCGAGTTTATCAAATAATTTTTCGGCACTTCTCGCCGCACGAGACACATCCTGAATTGCTGGAAAAGCAGCAACTAGTAGTGCTGTCAAACTTACTGCAACCAGCAGAATTGAACCACCCAGTAGTAATAGCGGATCGATGATAGTCGTTGAGAGTTGAGAATTATTCATCTACCTCACTAGAGGATTTGGACTGAGTAGGGGTATTTAGTTCGCGGACAGATTGACTAGCGACGATGCCAGCAGATATGGCAGTAGATAGTCGATCGAGTGTATCATTCCACTTGTCACCTGTAGCAGCAGACAGCTTATCAGCTTGAAATTGCACGCTACTAGCAATATCTTCGGCGATTTGGGGCACTGCTGATACAGTTTTGTTCAAAATTTTGCGCGTATCTCGCCCTTTACGAGGAGCTGCAAGTATTCCAGCTACAGCTCCAATCGCTGCTCCAACGATCATGCCGCCGATAAATTTACCGTTATTTCTATCTGCCATAAATTACTGAGGTGTATTAGTTTAAATAATTGCGCTGTTGATGGCGTTTTTGTCGTCGTCCCTGCCATAGACACCAGCAAATGATCGTGGTAATCAGTACCATATAGACTGGATAGACGATAATTTGCCATTCCCACAGATCCACTGCCAGCAAATTAATGATATTGGCAAGGGCGAATAATAACCATGAGAACAGATCTTCACTGTCTGGATCTCGAATAGACTTACGGATTGTCGGTAAGGCACCCAAAAAATCGATCCCGATATTCAATCCCAAAGTGAGATATGGCGATCGATACATCACCCATAATATCAAACCAATCCCCACTCCGACTAAGCAAATCGTATCTAATTTTGTCCAGCCATCTGCGCCAAATTTGATCGAGAGCACCGCCGTACAAAATGGCCCAATCACGTAGGTAATTGGTACCCACATCGTTGACTCAGCACCAGATGCTCGATAGCTAACCGCGATGATGATTCCCACAATCGTCCAGATCCACCACGTTGCCCGATTCGGACAAGTCTTTCCCTGCACAATCGCCCGCCAGTAGGGGATAAATCCAGTTAATGTCAAAATCCCCGCAATCATCCCCAACCAGCTTTGAATAGTCATTCCTTCTTTGTGTGTTGCATTAAATCTCTGGAGTGGATAGTGGTTTAGTGGTTTAGTGGTTTAGTGGTTTAGCAACTAGATTAATCTAAATCCTTTCTAGAATCTTGCTAAGAACTAACAACTAAACCACCAACAACTGAACTACTAATTCGATTTATCGTCTGGATTGGAAATCGAAATATCTGGAGATTTGACGATCGCCCGTAGCCGTAGTAAAACTGTCATAATCAACAGTAGAGCAATCCCCACAGCCGTAACAACAATTGCCATCGGTTTAGCACCCTGCATCTGCATCGCAATAATCCCGCCAGCGAGCGTAACACCCCACAAAATCAACGCCGAATGTCTCTGGGAAAATCCTTGCGCTAATAATCGATGGTGCAGATGGTCTTTACCTGGAGTACTCAGGGGATTGTGCCCTGACAGCAAGCGTTTGATGATTACCTGGCTAGTATCGATCACCGGAACCAGAAACAACATGATAATTGGGATCAGAGAAGTAACATTTGTCACTTCCACATTGCCCAAAATACTAGTTGCTGCCAAGACATAGCCCAAGAAGTACGCTCCCGCATCACCCATGAAAATCCGTGACGGATGGTAGTTGTGTCGCAAAAACCCCAACGCCGCTCCACCCACACCTGCGGAAATCAAAGTCGCCGCTGCCCTCGCTTCAAATTGAGCTGATGCAGCCAACAAACTCATCGCGCTAATAAAGCTCACACCTCCCGCCAAACCATCCATCCCATCCATCAAATTCACCGCATTGGTAATCCCGACAATCCAGAATACTGTCAGCACGATCGATAAGATATGATCGATGGGCGCGTGAAAATAAACAACGTGAATTTGGATCCCACAGACAACCAGTAATAGTGCGGTCAAAATTTGGACGACTAGCCGAAACAGCGCGGGTAATCCACCAAATTGATCGTCGATAAATCCGACAATCACCAAGACTGAGCCACCTAGCAAGATCGCTAGAATTGCCACTTGAACTTTGATCAGCACCCCTGTCGAGAGGCACCCTGCCAGCATAATTGCCGCAATTACACCTGTGTAGATCGCTAATCCACCCGCATTTGGTGACGGCTCCTGATTTAGCCTCCGCGCATTAGGCAAGTCTGCCCAACCAACTTTGAGGGCAAAAGTGCGAACCTTGGGAATAAATAAATAGGTAACGAGCCATGCGAACATAAAAGTTAGCACTACAGATAGCCAGCCACGCCCGTGGGGGTCAGCAATCCCGATCGAATTCATAAAACTATCAAAAGTCATACTTGTTCCTATTCAACTCGATCTTGGCTGTGATGGTGATGGGAATGAGCGAGTCGATGTTCGGGATGATTGTCTACTTCCGTCGGCGCACAAGTCAAGCATACTCCGAAAAATTCGAGCGTGTGATAATAAACTTTAAATTGGTGTAATGACTCTAGTTTCTGCGCTAGTTGTTCTACTGGACATTCATCGATCGGAATGGATTCGCCACAGTGCAAGCAAGTCAGATGATGTCTATCTGCTTGCACACAACTATACAATGATTCACCCGTTGATAATGTCCGACCTTGAACACTCCCTTCCAATTTCAAGCTCTCTAAAGCACGGTAAACAGTTGCCAGTCCGACTGTTTCGTTGCGAGTCCGCAATTCAACATAAATATCTTGAGCTGAAATTCCGCGATCGAATTGTTTCAGAAGTTGTAGAATACGTTCTTGGCTGCGAGTTCGACAGGCTTTCATTTCAGGAGTGTTTAGTGAGGGAAGACTTTAGGCTTTGGACTTTAGGCTTTAGAGAATACTCCCTAGTATTGCGAATACACGTTTGAAATTAGAGATTCGGCATATTTTGAAAAAACGATAGCCGAGGTTAGTACTAGTTTACAATTGGTGGGGATAGATTTGAGTTGGTTGTTTGTTCGGTTACTCTATTTATAATTATTACAAAGTTGAGGGATTTTCGTTGAAGCAAAAATATCAAGCGCGTATTTACGTTACACTTCGATCCTCTGTGCTCGATCCGGCAGGTACAGCGGTACAGTCAGGTTTAGCACACATGGGCTACACGGATGTCGAAAGTGTCCGCATCGGCAAATATATCGAAGTCAGTCTCAATGCCACTGATGAAGACGAAGCACGCCAACAACTAGATGTGATGTGCGACCAACTTTTTGCCAACCCCGTGATTGAGAATTATCGGGTTGAGTTAGTGGATCGTGAATAGAGTTTTAATATTTCTCGTCTCCAAGTCTCCAAGTCTCCAAGTCCCCCAGTCCCCCAGTCCCCCACTCCCCTCCCTCCTGTGAAATTTGGCATAATCGTCTTCCCTGGCTCTAACTGCGATCGAGATGTGGTATACGTTACCCGCGATTTGCTCGGACAACCTACCCGCACTATCTGGCACGAGGAAACAGATCTACAGGATGTAGATGTGGTTGTCGTCCCTGGTGGCTTTAGTTACGGTGATTACCTCCGTTGTGGGGCAATTGCCAGATTTTCCCCAATCATGAAAGCAGTTGTCGCCCACGCCAAACAGGGTAAATATGTTTTGGGTATCTGTAATGGTTTTCAGGTGCTCACAGAGGCAGGACTACTGCCTGGAGCACTGGTTCGCAATCGTGACATGCACTTTATTTGCGATCGAGTTCCCCTCTCTGTTGAGAGTACAAATTCGATCTGGACCCAAGGCTATGATAACACTGCGATCGAGCTACCGATCGCTCATGGAGAAGGCTGCTATCATGCCGATCCTGAGACACTCGATCGGCTAGAATCTAATGGGCAAGTGTTATTTAGGTATGCTGGCACCAATCCCAACGGCTCACTAAATAATATCGCTGGCATCTGTAACGAAACCAAAAACGTGCTGGGCATGATGCCCCATCCCGAACGAGCGGCAGATCCGATCCTCACTAATGCCGATGGCATTCAGTTGTTCAAAAATCTGATTTAGATGCAGGTTGGGGGGTAGTTGATAATTGATAATTATTAATTAACTATGGATACTGGCAAAAAAGGAGAAGAAGTTGTTGCCCAGTGGCTAATTTCCCGTGGCGGCGAAGTTCTGCATCAGCGATGGCGATGGAAAAGGGGCGAAATTGACATCATCGCCATAGAATCAGATACCCTGCTTTTTATCGAAGTCAAAACCCGCAACCCGTCGAATTGGGATGCCGATGGACTCCTAGCAATTACCCCCCAGAAGCAAGCCAAAATCGTCAGTACTGCCCAACTATTCCTGCTCAAGCATCCACACCTAGCCGAGCAGCTCTGTCGCTTTGACGTGGCTATTGTCCGCCATCAGCCGATTGGTAGATCGATCGTCGGTACACCACTGAGTATTTATACTGACATGGCGGCTGGACAAAATTTGTTACTAATTGGATACATACCTGGAGCCTTCGACGGATAAATTTTATGATTGCCGTCAGCTCTAAACGACTCAAAATGGGTACGTTTGCACGATAACTAATGAGGGATCAGAATTTCTTAATAATTGGCAATTCCGATCTAAAAAAATGTATTTAGATATACCAACAGTGTCTTGAGAAATACGCTAAAAAGGGAATAGACAAGTTGTGATATCTCCGTGAATTTACTGTTGTCAGATCGGCAAAAACTAGGCGATGATGAAAATCGTAAGCAAGTTTTGTTTGCATCAAACCGACCGAAGAATATAGCTACAGCACCTGAGCGATCGACAAATAACAGTTTTATCCTGAAATCGACCGTCAATCTGTGTAGACTACTCTAACTGAACATTCCATCCTCGATCGTCGTCATTAATAGCGATCGACTCTATCGGTAGCACTAATACATCTCATATTATGGTTTCCAACTTATCAAAGCTTGTTAGTTTGTTCTCCATCGGATCTACAGCACCAGCAACCAACGATCTCCATCACTCAACCAAATTCGACCTCCTCAAACCATTGCGTGTATGGTTGGACAATCTCAAAATTTCTAATCCCCGATTAGCTCACCGACTTTGCCAGCTCATCCCCTCTCAATGTCCATTTGAACGCGATCTCAATCTATTTGGACACACCCTCGTACACATTCCCCCGATGTGCAAACTTAACCCCCTCTATGACGAAGTGGTGATGCTCCGATTCAAAGCCATGTGTTATCTCGCCGATGAATGCGGGGAAGATATCAGTCAGTATTGTTAAATTGGTGGATGGTGGATGGTGGATGGCTTGCACTGAGCGTAGTCGAAGTGTGAATATCGATCGAGCTTGACGTAGAATAGAGAGTCCAGCCTAGTATCGATTCTATATATGTCCAAGCAACAGTCGCCAGAACAGCCAGAACCACATTCGACACTAGCCGAAATTCGGGCAACTCGCCTGGTTAAAGCCGACAAACTCCGCGAACTAGGGATGAATCCCTACGCCTACAACTGGGTATCTACTCACCAAGCCGCAGCGTTACAGCTAGAGTACAAAGATCTGACTAGTGGTGAGGAAGTAGACATCCCTGTCTCGATCGCTGGGCGCATCTTAGCACGGCGGGTAATGGGCAAACTAGCATTTTTTAGTATTCAAGATGAGACAGGTACGATTCAGCTCTTTTTGAGTAAGCCGCAGATTGAAGCGGGAATGGCAGATCTTCCCGATGCTTTTAGCCATCTCAAACAATTAACTGATGTCGGCGACATTATCGGCGTAAAGGGGACAATTAAACGGACAGAGAAAGGCGAATTATCGATCCTCGTCAACGAGTATGTGATGCTGACGAAATCACTACTCCCTCTTCCAGACAAATGGCACGGTTTAACCGATGTCGCCAAACGCTATCGTCAACGGTATGTGGATCTGATTGTCAATCCCGCAGTCCGCGACACCTTTAGGAAACGCTCCCTAATTACCGCCGGAATTCGTCGCTATCTCGAAAACCTCGACTTCATCGAAATCGAAACCCCTGTCTTGCAGTCAGAAGCAGGCGGAGCCGATGCGCGTCCATTTAATACCTATCACAATACCCTGGAGATGCCGCTGTACCTGCGGATTGCCACCGAGCTGCACCTCAAACGTCTCATCGTCGGCGGCTTCGAGAAAGTATTTGAACTAGGGCGAATCTTCCGCAACGAAGGTGTCTCCACCCGCCATAATCCTGAATTCACCAGCATCGAGGTATACCAAGCCTATGCTGACTATGAGGACATGATGGCACTCACCGAAGACATGATTACCACCGTTGCCCAATCAGTCCTCGGTACCCTGGAAATCACCTATCAAGAAACACCGATTAGTCTCACCGCTCCCTGGCGAAGGGTGACGATGCACGAGATTGTCAAAGAAACCACCGGATTAGACTTCACTACCTTCGCAGATCTAGAGACAGCCCAAGCAGCCGTCAAAACCGCTGGCATTCACGGCTGTGCTGACGTTAAAACCCTCGGCAAACTATTGAACGAGGTATTCGAGCAAAAGTGCGAATCAACCCTAATCCAGCCCACTTTTGTCCTCGATTATCCCACCGAAATCTCACCGTTGGCGAAGCCACATCGATCGAAACCAGGCATTGTCGAGCGGTTTGAATTATTCGCAGTCGGGCGGGAACTAGCCAATAGTTTCTCAGAATTAACCGATCCCGTCGATCAACGGGAACGCCTGGAAGCTCAAGCAACCCGCAAAGCCGAAGGCGATAACGAAGCCCACGATGTCGATGAAGACTTCCTCACAGCTCTAGAATACGGGATGCCACCTACTGGCGGACTGGGAATTGGGATCGATCGATTAGTGATGCTCTTATGTGATTGTGCCAGCATTCGCGACGCGATCGCATTCCCTCTCCTGAAACCGGAAGTTACAGAACAGTCTAGCGAAGATTAAACCATGTAGGGTGTGTTATCGCGTCAGCGTAACGCACCAAATAATCTGACAAAGGAATGACAGAAACAGAATGGATCAAAGATTTTCACTGTCTTAGCAATCGATTTAAAATTGATGAATTAGGAGATTAAATAGTATGGAATCTAACAGCGGCTTATTTGAGATTTTAGCAAAGATTAAAACTAAGCCAGGAATGTATATCGGCCATTCTTCGGTGTCAGATTTATTTATTTTCCTAGCTGGTTATAAAATAGCCAGACGAGAATTAGGTGTTAGCCCAACAGAGCGAGAATTAGTGTTCTATGAAAGCTTTCATGAATTTGTCCAAAACTGTTACCAAATTCACAGATCCCAATCTTGGGCTAAGATAATTATGCTCTACTGTTCCGATGAGAGACAGGGGTTCGATCTATTCTTTGAGTTATTAGAACAGTCACCTGTTTATCTAACACGCCAACCTGATAAACTTTGGCATGAGGTCGAGAACTGATAGCAGCAAATAATTGACCATTAACAAAATGTGCTGCGGCTCCATCATCTGCTGCATATCCATTGCCAATCTTATTTTCACCTAGCATTTGATGTAAGGATGGTCGCCGATCTATTTCTCCATCATAGTGAGGACAAAAACTTCCAGGAATGATTCCTAAACATGACAATACGCTAAATTCACCAGGGATAGAATCTGTGCTGCATTGCTCAAACCAGCAATTTGCACCTGCACTGAGTCCAGATAAAATAGTACCATTTTCATAAGCTTGACGTAGAAAGATATCCATTTTCCACTCTCGCCAGATTGCTATCATACTTTTCGTATTTCCACCCCCGACATAAATAATATCCTGCTCCATCAAAAATGATTCGATGTCGGCTGTATGCGGATGAAACAGAGATAGATGGATGGGTTGAACATCCAACTGTGCGAAAGTTTTGAAAAATCTAAAACTATACCGAGTTGCATCATCGGTAGCATGAGGGAAGAAACATACTGATGGTCTGGGTTTCCTAGCCTGTTGAATGATATATCGATCGAGTAGCAAATTCTCAGGTTCCATTGAAAAACCACCACCACCCATCGCAATAACTTGTTGCTTCATTTCCATCATTAATCACCAGATAACTACCGAGTTGAGATAATAAATCAGGAAACAGCATACTCTGAATACTCACGCATGGAAGGATGGTGAAATCCCACCACAAGTTCTTTTTTAGAGACCCCCATCTCTTCCAACTCCTTATCCACCTCAATATCAGCATTGTTCTCCTGAATCCAAATCTTATCACCTTTGATATCAAAATGAAAAATACAGTTGTGAATCCGGCGTTGATTATCCCAGCCTGTGCGAAACAGTAGATATTGATCGTTCAAAGTATCGAAAATCAACTGGGTTTCAATCTCTGGATTTTTGCTACCATAGTTAGAATAATTGTTGAGGAACTCCTGCAAGCATTTGCGGTAGAAATCTACTCGATCCATAATTCAATCTCCTGATTTATCTGACTGTAAACTATAATTTTCATGAGATACTGGAGACGATTAAAAAAAGAATAGAGCACTTCACACTTAAGTGAAGAGGCTCTATTATTTAGATATTATTGATTGAGATTCGATCGGCTAAATATCTAAATCCATCATGTTTAGTTTCGGCCCATATGTTTCGATAAACTCACGTCGAGGTGCCACTCGATCGCCCATTAGGATTGTAAATATCCGATCGGCTTCAGCGGCATCTTGAATCTCAACTCGTTTGAGCGTGCGAGTTTCGCGATCCATTGTCGTTTCCCACAACTGTTTGGGCATCATTTCACCCAATCCTTTGAATCGTTGAATTGTATAGTTCGCATTTGCTGGAAAATCAGAAATCTTCTTCTGCAATTCACGTTCGCTATAACAGTAATAGTGATTGCGTCCGCGCTCTAATTTATAGAGTGGTGGACAAGCAATATAGATATAACCTTCTTCGATTAATGCGCGTTGGTAGCGGTAGAAGAATGTCAGCAGTAGCGTCCGAATGTGGGCACCATCAACGTCAGCATCTGTCATCAAACAAATGCGGTGATACCGGAGATTTTTGGAGTTAAATTCTTCACCCCGTACACCCAGTCCTAATGCAGTAATTAGAGCCTGAATTTCGGTGTTTTTATAAATCTTAGAATCTTCGGTTTTCTCGATGTTCAAGATTTTACCGCGCAGAGGCAAGATTGCTTGGAAACGTCTGTCCCGCCCTTGTTTAGCACTGTTATGGACGAATACACCGCTAGCTAAAGCAAAGTTATGGGTGTGAGGTACTTCGATATCATAAACATCAAAACACTCTTCCATTGGCTCTACGGAGACAATCCGGTGATTGTACTGAGCTACTGCTTCCAATGCTCGATCTGCCGAACCATCAAAATATCGATCGCAAAAGCTTTCAAATTTTAACAGCGATTTGTCACGAGTCTCTATACGATGTTGATAATAAGCATCTAGATCGATTGAACCATGCTGTTGTTCAATATCTTTGAGTACTTTAATCGTTTTTTGGTAGTAGGTTCTATCTAATGTGGCTTTAACGTCTGCTAGAAATTCAGGTGTCCAGTGCTCTTGAGTTTTTTGCTCAAATAACATGTGTGTAAATAGCCAGGAATCTGATTTAGGATTCCACACCATTTCATAACCATCAATGGTAGTATTTGAATCCTTTTTATCAGAGATTTTGCGATACAGCGGCATCAAAGAATCAGCAGGCGTAAGTTGTGCCGCAGGTTTATAACTACCGTCACGCAACATAAACCGATGATCTGGTGTACAAACTATTTGTTCGCCATTATCGAGGGTAACTTTGACAACATTAGCCTGATGTTTGGTAATTCGAGGATGCAAAATTTGTTCGATACCAACTGTCCCATTCTGGCGAATGGTGTAGCAGAAATGCTTTTTACCAGCCTGTTGTTCGGTTACAATTTCTTTAAAGCTAAGGTTACGTCCATCAGCTAAAGACACTAATGTATCACCATGAAAACAGCCTCCAGCCGAATCGCCTTCGACGATGAAAATCTCTGATTCACTGGGATCTTTTGAGCTACAATCAGCTAATTTACCAGGTAAAGTTGAAGATTCTAATACTGATTTACGGCGGACTAATTCACGGGCGCGACGGGCTGCTTCGGCGGCATTAAATGCTTGAAGGGCTTTTTCTAGAATCGCGTCGGCAATATTGGGGCGGAACTCTAAATATTCGGTTAATGCTTCGCCAACGATCGAATCGACAATTTTGCGGACTTCACTATTTCCGAGTTTAGTTTTAGTCTGACCTTCAAATTCAGGATTGGGTACTTTGACGGAAACAATTGCCGTTAAGCCTTCACGGATATTTTCACCGCCGAGATTGGCATCACCATCTTTGAGTTTATTCCGTTTACGTCCGATGGCATTCATTGTCCGAGTTAAGACAACCTTCAAGCCATCTAAGTGGGTTCCACCTTCTTTGGTTTGAATGTTGTTAGCAAAGCCGAGAATATTATCAGTATAAGCATCCACACACCATTGCAGGGCAACTTCTACCTGAACTTTATCTTGCTCACTTTGGATGTAGATTACTTCTTCGTGGAGTGCCTGTTTATCCATATTAAGATAAGCAATATACTCCTTAATTCCACCTTCGTAGAAGTAATTCTCAATCTTGGGTTCGTTATTTTCTAACAGTTCTAGCCGATAATCGCTAAAACTAATCCGCAATCCGGCATTGAGATAAGCTAACTGCTTGAATCTAACGGCGAGGGTATCAAAATCAAAGACGATCCCCTCTTTGAAAATCTCAATATCAGGTAAGAACGTTACCGTCGTACCAGTCCGATCTTCTGGACTCGGTGCAATTTCTAACCCCGTTACCGCCACACCCTGCTCAAACCGTTGAGTATGAATCTTTTGATTTCGCCATACTTTTACTTCCACATGAGCAGACAGCGCGTTGACAACTGAAATCCCGACTCCATGCAAACCACCAGAGACGGTATAACCACCATCGCCAAATTTACCACCAGCATGAAGAACTGTTAATACTGTTTCGATCGTCGATTTACCTGTCTGGGGATTTATCCCTGCTGGAATCCCGCGCCCATCATCAATGACGGTAATTGAACCATTGGCATTGATCGAAATATCAATATTCTTGCAATGACCTGCCAAGGCTTCATCGATCGAGTTGTCCGCAACCTCATATACTAAATGATGGAGTCCCGTCGCCGAAGTATTCCCAATATACATCCCTGGTCGGACCCGGACAGCTTCCAGTCCTTCCAGGACCCGAATGTTGTCGTCATCATAACTAGTACTCATAAACGATGCTCCAATAATGGGTTCAAAGCCGCCTCTGGCTGCATTGATGATAAATCACTCCAACATTATAACACAAATAGGTTGTAGCGCGATTTAGATAGTTCTGAGAATATTTTCGGGATTGTAAAGATAGTGGTTTATTTAACAACTGTCTGGATGAGGGATTTGAGGATTTCCAGGATTAGGGTATTAGTGGACATCAGAAATCGAGATTGCTCAGGCTTTACTGGCAAAGATAGTAGTGTCAGGTATATCAACCTAACCAACTCAGATCGCCGATCGAGATATGATTGAAGGTAATATCGATCGACTTTAGAGAAAGCCTAACCCATGCCATCCATCATCGTTGATAGCAAGAACCGTCTGACCGATTTGATTAAGCGTTACCGCGATCGAGTGGACTACCTGGCGATTAGACTGGAAGAGTCCGAAGGGACAGATATTCTGATTCGGGGTGATAAGGTGGAAACTCTGAGCGAGGATCTGGCGATCGGCGGACAGGTGCGAGCGTGTTATAAAGGTGGCTGGGGGTTTGCGAGTTTTAATCGGTTGGAAACTTTGGCTGACAGAATTGAAGAAGCGATTGCGGCGGCACGGATTATCGGGGAAGATCAGACGATTCTGGCACCGATCGAGATTATTCAGACTAGCTGTAGTTTACCGTTGACTGGCACCGATCCGCGTCAGATTCCGATCGCCAATAAGAAGAAACTGTGCGAACACTATAATCAGATTTTACAGACTACCGACAGGCGGATTGCCACGACTTCGGTGCGGTATGGCGATTGTGCTCAACACATTGTGCTGGCAACTTCTGAAGGTACGCTAATCGAGCAGTCGTGGATTGATATGGAGATCCGATTTGCGGCGACAGCGAGGAATGGGGATACCGTGCAAACTGGACGGGAAACCCTCGGTTCACGTAAAGCTTATGAGGATACAATTGGACTCGATCGACAGGTCGAAAGTGCTGCTCAACGTGCTGTTGCGGCTCTATTCCTGCCACCTGTGAAGGGCAATGCCTATACAGTCGTGATTGACCCCATTTTGACAGGCTTATTCGTTCACGAGGCGTTTGGGCACCTCTCCGAGGCTGATTCGATGTACGAAAATCCCGACTTGTTGGAAGTGATGACAATGGGACGACGCTTTGGCTGCAAGGAGCTGCAAATCTTTGATGGTGCGGCACCAGCAGCACATCGGGGCAGTTATTTGTATGACGATGAAGGAACTCCGGCAACGACGACGCAATTAATTGAAGATGGTGTACTTACGGGACGCTTGCACTCGCGGGAGACGGCGGGAAAATTGGGTGAAGCAGCAACTGGAAATGCACGGTGCTTAAATTATCATTATCCACCGATCGTGCGAATGACGAATACTTGGATCGATCGAGGCAATACTCCCGTTGCCGATCTCTTCTCAGGGATTAAGGAAGGGGTATATGCCCGCAATTGGCTAGGGGGTATGACTAATGGCGAGATGTTCACCTTTAGCGCGGGCGAAGCCTGGATGATCCGCGATGGGGAAATTGCCGAACCCGTGCGGGATGTCACTCTCTCTGGCAATGTATTCAAAACGTTGCAGGATATCGAAGGCATCGGTGATGATTTTGAGTGGGATGAGTCTGGCGGCTGTGGTAAAGCTGGGCAAGGTGGCTTGGCGGTTGGGGTTGGTGGTCCGAGTTTACGGATTCGGGATGTTGTCGTTGGTGGGGAGGAGGATTGCGGGGAGGATTAGAGGGATGGGAGACTGGGAGACTGGGAGATATGTCAATACGGTTCGGTTAGCTTCGTTCGAGATCTGAATCCCCCAAACCCCCTTAAAAAGCTTGCTCAGATCGCTTCTTAGTCCCCCTTTTTAAGGATTTAGGGGGATTTCAACCTAAACCGGAGCAGTTAACTCACGATTGATTATTAACCGAACCGTATTGGGAGATATGTTGGTTTTAAAACGATCCACTATTCACTAATAACTCTGTCTTTACCCAATTTTGGGTTTGGGATTGGGGAAACGGGGTAAAATTGAGGATGATGTCTAAATTTTGCAAATTCGTTTATGACTGTGAGTGCCAATCCCAACGCTGATTTCCAGACGGGTGATACAACTACTTTTGATGCGATTATTATTGGTTCAGGGATTGGTGGGCTGGTGACGGCGACTCAGTTGGCGGCGAAGGGTGCAAAGGTATTGGTGTTGGAGAGCTATCTGATTCCTGGTGGGAGTTCTGGCTATTTCGATCGAGCGGGGTATCGATTTGATGTTGGGGCTTCGATGATTTTTGGGTTTGGTAAGCAGGGCACGACTAATCTGTTGACGCGGGCACTGGCGGCGGTGGGTGAGAGCATTGAGACGATTGCCGATCCGGTGCAGGTACAATATCATTTGCCTGATGATTTAGATATTAAGGTTCATCAGGATTACGAGCTATTTTTACAAGGATTATTTGCCAAATTCCCGAACGAAGCAACGGGGATTCGGAAATTTTATGATGAGTGTTGGCAGGTATTTAATTGTCTGAATCAGATGGATTTATTGTCGCTGGAAGAGTTGCGATATTTGACCCGCGTTTTCTTTCAACATCCTGGAGCTTGTCTAGGTTTAGTTAAGTATTTACCATTAAATGTTGGTGACATTGCGCGTAAGTACATCAAAGATCCTGCGGTGCTAAAATTCATCGATATTGAGTGTTATATTTGGTCGGTTGTTCCGGCAGAAATGACCCCGATGATTAATGCAGGGATGGTATTTTCAGACAGACATTATGGCGGGATTAACTATCCTAAAGGTGGTGTAGGTCAAATCGCCCAAAAGCTGGTCAATGGGCTAGAAAAGGCTGGGGGCGAGATTCACTATAAGTCACGGGTGACGAAAATCATCACTGAGCAAGGCAAGGCAGTCGGTGTGAAGCTAGCGAATGGTAAGACTTTTCGTGCCAAAAAGGTTGTTTCTAATGCAACGCGCTGGGATACTTTTGAACAGCTATTACCAGCAGCGGAAAAGCCCAAGAAAGAGCAAAAATGGCAAGAGCGTTATCAAAAGTCTCCCGCTTTCTTGAGTTTACATTTGGGTGTCAAAGCGGAAGTTTTAGCTGCGGGGACTGAGTGTCACCATGTATTGCTAGAAGATTGGACAAAAATGGAGGAGCCAGAGGGGACGATTTTTGTTTCGATTCCGACTTTACTGGATCCGAGTTTAGCACCGGAAGGTTATCACATCATTCATGCTTTTACACCTAGCTGGATGAGTGACTGGGAAAATTTGAGTCCGAGTGAATATGATGCGAAAAAAGAAGAGCGAGCAGGTGTTATGCTCGATCGATTGGAGCGAATTTTCCCTGGTATCAATGTCGGTTTGGATTTTATGGAAGTTGGTACGCCACGGACTCACAGACGCTTTCTAGGGCGTGTTGACGGTAGCTACGGGCCAATTCCTCGGCGGAAGTTGCCTGGATTATTGACGATGCCGTTCAATCGTACTGCTGTACCTGGATTGTACTGTGTGGGGGATAGCACTTTTCCTGGACAGGGTTTGAATGCGGTGGCGTTTTCGGGGTTTGCTTGCGCTCACCGGATTGCTGCGGATTTGGGGTTGTAGATTTTAGCCAGCAATTCCAAATTCAAAGCCAATTTCGCACTCCGCCAGAGTTTCCGAATTTGGAATTGCTAGACTTTAGCGGAGATCTACCCACCCCGCCCTACGGGCACCCCTCCAAGGAGGGGATTTTAATATAGATCGAAGATCTGAGCGGTGATTTGGGAAAACTAAAAGATAAGTAGTTATCTGTTTAGTTTAGACCTAGTATGCCTCCAACTGCCTCGATCGAACGTCGTCAACTGACAGCAGAAAGTATCTGCGAACATGCAAGTACATCTCCATTATTGGCACAGTTATTGCGCCAGTTTACGATCGATCGAATTCTCTATGAGTGGCAACCAGCTTCACATGTAAAGTCAGCAGATCCAGAATTAGATCTAGATTCTAGAGATATTCAAGCACCAATTTTAGACCATCAGGCTAAATTACAACAGTTCAAGCAGGAAAATTGGGGCAATAAAGTCGGTTCTTATTATCTCACTCGCAAAGTGCAGCTCGATCGAGTTATTTGTTCGATTATTCAAGTTGCTGACGGTACGATTGCTCAGGAATTGTACTTTCGGATCTGTGCGGAGCCAAAAATATTTAGTAAGCTGGCTTTGAATTATTCCCAAGGTGCAGAATCATTTGACGGTGGCAAAGTTGGTCCAATTTCGATCTCTCGACTTCATCCGACAATTTCTACTCAATTGCTGCTACTCAAGCCAGGTGAGATATCGCCGCTATTTGTAATTGACAACTTTTATGTTTTTACTAGATTAGAACAAGTAGTTCCAGCTCAGTTTGATGAAGAATTGCGCCAGATGCTGTTAAATGAATTATTCGAGCAGTGGTTGCAAGCAAAAATTGTCGGTGAGATTGGTAGTGTCTCTGTTCAGAGTATCGAGAATGAATTGAATTAATAATTATCAATTATTAATTATCAATTAACTACTATGCTCATTCCCTCTCTAGCAACGATTGCTTGAGAGAATGACTTAATAGATTCAACTTGAATCGAATCCATGAAATTGTCATCATGGCTAGGATCGTGGTGAAATATTACTAGCTTTTTAACCTGTGCAACTTGAGCAACTTTTACAGCTTCTTGCCAGGTTGAATGTCCCCAACCAACTTTACCAGACTGATGATGATGATACTCTGCATCAGTATAGGTAGAATCATAGATCAAAACATCAGCACGGTCGGCTAATTTTAAGACATTTTCGTCTAATCGATCGCTAAAATGCTCGGTATCAGTAATATAGGCAACAGCACAATCTTGCCAGCTTACGCGATAGCCCATCGCGCCACCAGGATGGTTTAATAATCCAGTCGTGACAGTCACATCACCTAACTTAATCTTGTCGCCATAGTCAAGATTATGAAACCGTAAATTGGCACCCATTACCTGTAATGGTACCGGAAAATTGGGCTGAGTCATCTGATCGTGAAGACGATGTTCGATCGTTACACCATGCGGAATTACCCCACCATAGATATCAAATTCATTTCCCTCCATAAATGCTGGAGAAAAAAACGGAAAACCCTGAATATGATCCCAATGGGAGTGGGAAAAAAATAAATGCCCACTCACGGGGAGATCGCCCAACAAGGATTGTCCTAATACATGAATCCCTGTTCCCGCGTCAAAAATCAGCCGATGACTATTCACCAACATTTCCACACAAGGCGTATTGCCACCGTATCGTACAGTAGCAGTTCCAGGACAGGCGATACTCCCTCGCACGCCCCAGAAATTAATGATGAAGTTGTCTTCCAGTGTTGACATCAATTTTTAGATCCGCAATTCGCTGGCGATGACTTCAATTATTATGCCCAAAAGAATCGGTAATTGAGCCAAAGTCTCGAATTTTAAAAGTTAAATAATTGAAACACTATTCACGATTAGAGGGTGTAGGTAAAATCTTCGATTAATATTCCTGGAACCCAGCTCCCACCTAGTTGACGACTGCCATAAGTATCGACATCGGGGATAAACTCTAAGCTATTGGTCAGATTCAGCAGATTGTTACCCCAGCATTGGTACAGACTCTCATCAAAGCGTAAATTGGCGATCGGCGCAACGATCTCGCCCCCTTCCACCCAGAAACAGGCGTAGCGTGTCATCCCCGTGACTCTTCCGGTTGGTCGATCGCTCCAGTTGAGATAATGGAGATTGGATAGGTATAATCCAGTGTCCAATTCTGCTAGGATTTGGCTAGTTTCAAGTGTGCCTGGACTGATCTCTGCCGAGCGGAGGGATTCGCCCCTGTTTGCCCCATTAGCTGGTTTCTGATACTCTTTTGCTGTCCGTGCATTTACTAAAGTATTCGCCAAGTGACCTCGATCGATTAAAGTCAGATTAGATGGTGCAATTTCACCCAGTTCATTAAATCTCGGCACCAACCCCCGCTGGAAGTTTTCAGAGATCGTCAACTGGCTCGAAAGTGACTGTTCACCCCGCTGGAGTGCCCCAAAACAGCTTCTGCCCTGCTGTAAAGCCGCCTCACTAATCCCCCCCCAAGACAACATTCCCAATAAGTCAGCAGTAGCCGCTGGAGCCAGATAGGTGCGATATTTACCCCGTTCGATCGTCTTGATTGGTTGTGCCAGTCGTGCCAGTTGGATTTTCGACTCGGCAATCTTGGCTTGATAGCTGAGATCATCCCAATGACTGCCTGCGAGAGTACCTTTGACAGCCTGCCCTGTACTGGTAAATAGGGAATAATCGAGCATGAATGACTCAGTAGCGAACCAATGTTTCTGACCATTACTATCGGCGTAGCCCCGCAGCACCATCCCCGCCGCATACAGTCCGGTAAAGTCCAAACCATTAACTACAGGTAATAAGCTGCCCACCACATCTACTTCTGGGAGTAATTCCCCCGCGTGAATCTCGCGGCTGGTAGCAGCTCCAGTAGGGGTCACTAAATAGGGATCGACTGGTAGTTGCGGTAATTCCGATCGCAGGGACTCCAGTGCTGATTTTGCTTGGGTTAAGTCCATTTCTAGATCGCCCGTAAAGGGGAATTCAACTGAATTGCTCCGCTGTTGAGAGATTAGTTTAAGTTGAAGATTGCCGTCTTGGACAATTCCTGTCTGCCTCACCTTGGCGTGATTGAAGCGGGTGAATTGACTAATTTCCCCCTGCAATCGTAGGGTAAATTGTTCGTCGGGTTGAAGCTGCTGGTTTAAGCTGACTAGTACTCGATCGAAACTAGCTTCTAATCTATCTATCACAGTCCATTCTTTCATTGTTACTAATCACAGTCAGGGATAGTTTTAGCATTAATTATTACTGCGAAGAGGGCGGGCACAAGAC
>JANNDL010000223.1:0-6835 GCA_031387665.1 Chamaesiphon sp. OTE_75_metabat_95
GATAGGCTTTCTGCATACTTACATTCTAGTATATCAAATGCAAACATTCTATTTCTAGTTCATAGCGCATACTGGTGGGCTTTCGCCCACTCCTGCAAAGCCGTCGTGAACGACGGGGTTTTTACCCAATCTCCCGATAAAGAATTAAAATCCATTTCAAAAAGGGGGAATCAATCGATTCCCCCTTTTTGATTTTATCTATTTCCTTCACTTAATCCTTGTACATGGTAGCTTCCGCAGGAGCGGAATTTAGGGTGAGGAGATCGTGAGAGTAAGCTAAATTGATGGCGGGAATTGGGCACAATAGTGGAGATCGGTAATACTAAATTGTTTATGCCGACTTTAGCTAATTTATGGAAATCGAACTTCGCCCGTATACTGTCAATAAGCGATTTGCGTTGACGATTGCTCGTGGAACTAGTAGTCAAAACCAGAATTTGGCAGTAGGGATTACTGCCGACAATGTGACTGGATGGGGCGAGGCGGTGCCGTTCTCGATCGGTAGTCAATCTTACACCTTCGATCGAATTAGCACGGCTCTACAGGCATTTGTCCCTCATCTGACAGCTTATCATCCGCTCCAGCGTCAATCGATCGAGAGCTTGATGATTCAGCATCAACTGCCATCGGCGGCAATTGCGGCGATCGATCTGGCACTATATGATTGGCTGGGCAAAAGTGTGGGATTACCACTGTGGAAGTTGTGGGGATTGGAGCGAGATCGGATTGTCCCGATTTCGGTGACGGTGGGAATTAATACTCCTGAAGGTGCCAGAGCCAGAATTCGCGGCTGGTTGGAAGTCTTTGAGGCACGGTTTTTAAAAATAAAACTCGGCAATCCCTTGGGAATTGGTGCCGATCGCGAGATGATGTTGGCAGTGAAGGCTGAGATGCCTGATGCTAAATTAACTGTCGATGCTAATGGCGGTTGGAATCTAGCAGATGCGATCTCGATGAGTCAGTGGTTGGCGGATCTGGGGGTGGAATACCTAGAACAACCATTGGCGCGAGGCAATGAGGCGCAATTAATAAATTTGAAACAGCAGTCGCCACTACCGATTTTTGCAGATGAAAGTTTTTTTACCAGTCGGGATATTTCGAGCTTAGTGGGGAAAGTCGATGGGATTAATATCAAGCTGATGAAGGCTGGGGGCTTGACTGAGGCGATCCGATCGATCGATACTGCCCGTGCTCATGGTTTACAGGTAATGTTTGGTTGCTATTCAGATACCGTACTGGCAAATACTGCCGCCGCCCAACTGTCCCCGTTGGCGGATTACTTGGATTTGGATAGTCATCTCAACTTGATTGACGATCCATTTACGGGTGCCAAATTAATCGACGGTAGGTTGGTTCCAAGCGATTTACCTGGATTGGGTGTGGATTGGAATTCTAGTTTCGATCGATGATGGTTGCTATCATTAGCGTATATATGATTTAAAGGGTGACAGCCGTGCTGTCACCCTTTAAGCTGCCACATCTCCAACTTCTCGCTCCATGATTCAACCATCCGCAGCCGCTGAATTATTCACATCATTTAAACAGCGACTTGATCAAACCCTGCGTAAGCAGCCGATTTCGATTCTTCAGGTAAATCTGGGCAAACGTTGTAATCTCGCCTGTACTCATTGCCATGTCGATGCCAGTCCCCATCGAACAGAGGAGATGTCTGACAGTGTTGTCAAGAGCGTAATCGAATTGATTCACACGTTTCCCCAAATTGAAACTGTCGATCTCACAGGTGGCGCGCCAGAGCTGCTCAATGGCTTTAAACCAATTATCGCAGCCGCTGTTGCTACAGGTAAACAGGTAATTGTTCGATCGAATTTGACTATTTATTTTGTCCCTGGGTATGAAGACATCCCTGAGTATTGTGCCCAAAATCAAGTCCGAATCGTCGCTTCCCTGCCCTGTTATTTGGCTGATAATGTCGATCGAATGCGTGGAGAGGGGGTGTTTAATGCTTCAATTAGGGCGTTACAATGGTTGAATCGACTCGGCTATGGTCATCAGCCTAATTTACAGATTGATTTAGTCTACAACCCACCGATTCCCACTTCTCCAGATTTTAGGCTAACTCCCGATCAGGTTGCGCTGGAACGAGACTATAAAATGTTCTTTAAAACACATTTTGATGTTTGCTTTAATCATCTATTTACAATTACCAATTTACCGATCGGCAGAACCAAATTTCAGTTAGAACACCACCAGCTTCATCAACCTTATCTAGAGTTCTTATCAGGGCACTATAATCCTGGTACCGTTGCTCAATTGATGTGTCGCGATCAACTATCGATCGATTATCTGGGTAATGTCTATGACTGTGACTTCAATCAGATGACAAATCTCCCCAGTATCACGCCCACAGGTGAAATATTGACAATCGATCGATTATTAGCCGCAGGTAGTTTAGATCTAATTGGTGAAATTCAGACTGAATCTTACTGTTACGGCTGTACGGCTGGATCTGGCTCTAGCTGTGGCGGATCTTTGGTATAAAATTTTATCAAACACATTAAAATCTATTCAAAGCAAAAGCATCTACAATATAGCAAGGCGATGGTCATTATCCATAGCAGAGATGGACTGAACTAGCCTGAAAATACCTATAAATAGCTACTTATATAAATGATCAGTCAAGCAGAATACGTCAAGGTGCTGCGCCCGTTATTACCAGCAGATGCTTTTAAACCCAACTCAAATAAGTTAGTGATTTTAGCGATCAATCTCCTAATTTTGGGACTCGGCTGGTCGATCGCCAGATCGTTAGATCGGTGGTCAATTCAGTGGCTGTGGCTATATTTACCATTGAGTTTAATCATGGGAAATAGTATTATAATTTGTTTGTTTGCTTCCCATGATTCGATGCACGGGAGCACCATTAAGCAGCCTCAATGGAGATACTTGTTAAGCTTCTTTGCTCTATCATTATTATGGATGCCGCCCACACTTTGGAAGGCAGTTCATAACCACCGCCATCATACCGAAACAAATGCAGTTACCGATCCAGATCGGATGTATTTAGTTGGGCAAAATGATACCTGGGGCAAGTGGATTCAAAATCTATTTGTACCATCGGCTCAGGTGAATTGGCTGTTTCTAATGGTGGGAATGACTAGTTCATGGGTAGTGCATACTTTTCGACATATCACTTCAATTTTGCTATTCAATAATGACGAAGTTACCTATGTGCCAGCTCCCGTTGTAGTTAGTCCCCGTAAGCGTAAAATTATTGCGATCGAATTAGTGGCAATCTGCTTAGTTCATTTAGGAATATTAGCTTATCTGAAGTTTAGTCCTTTGGCAATTTTACTTGGATATATTATGCCCTTGGGGGTAGGCTATGCAGGTGTGATGTTCTACATTTATACCAATCATTTCCTCTGCCAAATGACCGATGTTAACGATCCATTAGTAAACAGCGTGTCACTGAAAATGCCCAAGATTTTCGATTTACTCCACTTTAATTTTTCATACCATACTGAACATCACTTATTTCCGAGTATCAATTCTGACTACTATCCCCATGTCCAAGCATTATTGCAAACTCACTATCCCGAATCTTATAATCTAATTCCAGGCGCGGAGGCATGGAAGCTATTAATGAAGACTCCCCGCCATTATCGGGATCAGGTAACATTGACAGATAAGTTCGATCGAGAATCAGTAATTTGTCCCTGTGCTGTCGGTGTGAAATAATCTTCGAGGGTAATTATGTCCCAGCAATTCGATCCTCGGATCACAGATGATGGTTCTTATACCTTTTTCTCCGAGGAGTTTGGGCAGACGTTCCATAGTAAATATGGAGCAAAAGAAGAAGCACTATTTAAGTACGCAATCCCAACTTTATTAGCCGAGAAAGCTAGTCGCGGTCATCTGCGAATTTTAGATATTTGCTACGGGTTGGGATATAATAGTGCCGCAGCATTGTCAACAATTTGGCGATCGAATCCCGACTGTACTGTCGAGATCATCGCCCTTGAACTCGATCGATCTGTGGTGATTTCCGCCATCGAACATCAGTTATTAAGTGAGTGGGAAGATCCGATTCCGCAACTATTAGCTCAACTAGCACTGTCAGAATCAATTAATACACCTAAACTCAAAGCAGAATTAATCTTCGGTGATGCAAGACAGACAATTCAACAGGTGATCGATCGAGAATTTATCGCCGATGCAATTTTTCTCGATCCATTTTCACCCCTATCTTGTCCCCAATTATGGACAGTAGAATTTATCGCACAAGTAGCTAAATGTTGTGCTTTTGACGGCATGATTTCCACCTACTCGTGTGCAGCAGCAGCCAGAACAGCGATGATTCAAGCTGGACTATCGATCGCCAATCTTACTCCAGTCGGACGCAAAGCACCAGGCACCATCGCTAGTTTTAATGCTGCTCAAGTTCCCCCACTATCACAGCAAGAACTCGAACATCTCCAGACTCGCGCTGCTATCCCCTATCGCGATCCCACCCTATCCGATTCGATGGCAAAAATCGTGATTCGGCGTGAATTGGAACAGGATGATTGTGGGTTAGAAACTACTTCACAATGGAAAAAACGCTGGCGGAAATCAACGACTCAAAGTCCGCAAGAATCTTCCTAAACTGGCAAATACACCAGGAGATTTAGTAGTTGTACCACCACTACCAGGAGTTGATGGGGTTAGAATCTCATCTAGCTCATCGCCAACAGGCTTCTGGGGGCACTCAGCTAATAAAATGTAGTCATTATCCTGTTCGAGCCATACCTGCCACTGAGCGGGATAACAGCGGTAGATCGCGGATGTTTCCAGCGGCTTGATATAGTAGGCACAGGTAAGCGTAGTCAGAAACCGATCTCTCAACTGTCTGGCGGCATAACCGATGCCCACAATTGCCGCATCTTCTAGCTTGGGTAAGAATAATATTACTGGACGATCGCCAGCAGCATTACACAATTTTTCCACCTGCTCGACTTCTACAGCAGAAGGTTCGATCGCAATGAATAACTGATCCTCATCCTGAATTTTATCAATGATCGGCGATCGGCTACTGCCCAAGTCACTAATTTTGAAATTAATGTCCGTCCAATCCCGTTTGGCTAGAGCTGCTGCGCCAGTATCACTAAATAATACCTTGAGGGTATTGCCGCGATCGCTAAATGCCTCAATGAATTGCCGCGCCAAATTCATCGACTTGAGTTCGGGAATCAAAATCTCCACCGTAATCCGCTGGTGTCCAGCCGCAATCGCCGCAATCGCCGCAGCTTGAGCAAGTTCGATCGATTCTTCGAGAGTAGTTGGTAATTGTGACATGAAATGTGTAAAACTAAGTCAACTATCAGGTTATAGTTCGATCAAGCATTGAGGCAGTCAACCTGATACAAATCGCATTAATTTACTGGATATCGATCGATATCTAACTAAGTAAAGAATCGCTAAAATCATCACATTGATCCTTTGAAAGGTCTAATCGGTTGTTCCTCAGTCACCTTAGGTTTAAATCTCGAACATTGTGATAACACTTGGCGGAGTTCACTAGGTGCGTCACTGAGGGAAAGTGTTCTGGAGATTGGACAGCCGAAATCTAATCCTACGATCGATCCACTCTCTGAAACTTGAATGTCAACTGGTAGCGAACCACCATCAAAAACTAGGATATAGTTGTCATCATCCTTGCGAATCCGTTGATAGGATCCCATGAATCTTTTGAGGTTGCCAATCGTCGCTTGAAATCGACCACCAGAAGATTCGTACACAAACATTCGATCAACCATTACTTCTGGAGCTGGCTGTGCTTGAGCCGCTAATTCTGATGTTTTAATCACTACGAACATTGTTGCCAATATCAGAGCTATTCGGTTAGTGATTTGCAGTTTAGAGATCTTGGACTGAATTGATGACATAACCCTTCTTTTCACTGAACTAGCTAGAGCTAGATCTTAGCTCAAATTTGATCCCTTGCTGAATCGATTAAGATATAACTTCTTTGAGCAGGTTGTCATAAAGTAGGCGAGTGATCCGATATCCCAGAGTCATCGCACTTCTTACCCCTGCCATGTGACGATCCTTATTCGTCCCCTTAGTCTCTTTCCACCGCGTCCGCAATTGAGCGACTGTTAAGGCGGGTTTGGGCTGTGATAGAGCGCGTTTATCAAGCTCACACACTAACCAACTTTCAGCCATTCTTTCAGGTAGAACATTGGTGACGATCCAACAGTAGAGCATCTTTCGAGCGAATGATGAGCCGGAATATATTAGTGATGTGCTGCCCCCAGACTCGATTAGCCGCTTACCCATCCCTAGCGATAGCTGGAATCCAGCCAGAGAGGTATTTTTCTTGTGTTTCCCGCGATCGTCTTCATAGCGATCGATATTCTGTTTCCCCTCGATGAGGAATTTCTCAATCGGGTAAATGTTCGATAGCACCGTTGACTGCATAATCGACCCAAACCCAAACAGGTCAAATGTGGGGCGATATTTATCAAAGCATGGATCGAGTAGGGAATTAGCTAGATCGGCTTTTAATTTCTGCTCGCGAATCTGATTCATACAGATCGAGCCAGCATGATTGATCGTATAGGGTGAGATATCGATCGATAGTTCAGTGGCGATCGATTTGGCTCGTTCGTTCTGAATTCGCTTGTAGTCATGAATCCCCGCTACATAGCCGATCCACGCGGTAAATCCGTCTCGGTGACGCTGATCGCTAATTGTGCGATCGGCAATTTCTGGGAACTCATATTTCAGCCGCTGGCGAATTTGTTGGGTCAAAATCTTGGTAGTAGATTCGAGAGATTTAATCTCCAGTAGTCGATCATTAACATCAGCTATTACCCCTGTTTTCCAATGCAAC
>JANNDL010000031.1:0-9665 GCA_031387665.1 Chamaesiphon sp. OTE_75_metabat_95
TGTGGGACTGTTTGAGCTTGGCGCAGTTCTCTAAGTGTTCGATCTTCTTCTCCTGTCAAGATAATCCGTATCTGAGCTGGCATAATTTTACGTCTTGTATTAACAATACTATTTTATATTTAATTGTCCTTACCTACTTAGATCGGACAAAGTATCTGTAAGACCATTTATATTTTTAAATAATGTGCTTCCAAAAATAACTCCCCAGCGAGCAATTATCATAACTGCAATAAACCAAGCCGTAAATTTTACTTTTGACAAATCCTTGTAAAATGCCATCACAAGGAATGAGGTGCCAAAAATAAAATTTTCAGCCGTAATAAGATGCCAAACATAAAAAATTATCGTTTTTGTAGCCAGATCGGTATTGCTTGCATCAATTATAGGCAAAACAGTGGTTTGCCCATTCCATGCATGTGTAAAAGAAAAAAGAATTGAGAGAATTCCTGCTATTAGATAGTAGTAGTTTTTAATTATTGACATTTTTAAAGTAATTTTTTTCATGTTTCCTCTGATGTTGTTTTAGTCAACCTAACAAGTTTATGAGAGAGAATACCTGTATCGAGCTAACGTTGTTGCTCCCCAGAGCCAAGTTATCGAGATCGTTGTAAGGATTATCATAATGCTAAAGATAAATGGATCGTAGTGCGAACCATTACTTGGGAATAGATAAGGACTTATATTAATCGTGGTATGAAAAAGAATCATCGCAAAGACACTTTTATGAGTATTGTTAAAGATCCAAACCATAATTGTCCGTAAAAAAACTGTGCCGAGGCATTGCCAAAATATCCATATTGGCGTTTGATGCGCTTGGCTATAGGGAATAATATGCCATATTGCCCAAATAACACCGATGATGATACTTGCTTTAAAAGCCCCATACTGTTTTTGCAAAGGAGCAGTAACATAACCGCTCCAACCCACTTCTTCGCCAATAGCACCGATAAAAAACACAAAGAAGAAAATGATGACAGATAGAAAGGGCATTGGAGATTCGGGTAGTATTCCTCCTGTTATCTTCAAGTACCAATAAGAAAGTGCTGCTATAGTAGGCATGAGAAAAACAATCGGTACATACCATTTTTTGTCTTTAATCTTTTGGAAGTCCAAAGATAGTTTCAACAGTTCCTTAACACCATGATTTTTTTGTTCTTTATAAACGAGAATTACTGCCGCTAATAAAGGACAGACAGTCATTAAGGCACTGATTGGAAGTTTTATAGGAAGTATTTTAGTCAAATCTCTAGTCGTAGCACCCAATATCCAAAAAGGAATTGACAGCAAAAAAACTAACAAAAAGAATTTGAGTGATGACTTATCTTCTGATATATTATTTTCCATATTATCTCTCTCTTTTTAAGGTGCTATTGACCGAAAAGGATGCTTATCTTCTCGACAAATTTGCTGAATAATATTGCGTCCCGACATTGCCACCACTGGCACACTTCCCCCTGGTTCAACCCATTGCCCGATCGCATAAAAATTCCGCAGTTTCGGCAATATTTTGGGTAAGCCTTTAATCGATAATGGGAGAGTTTGTTTGGTCAGAAGCCAACCACAACTCGATCCTTGCCAGTTGCCTGTATAACGCTCGTAAGTAAGCGGTGTAGCCACATCTACAAACTCAATATCATTTCTAATCCCAGGATAGAATTGCTCTAAAAGATCGATGAGAATTTGTGATTCTTGAATTTCTTCTGCATCGTAGATCGATCGACCATAAATACGTTGCCAATAGTCATAATTAGTCGTCAAAACGACCATCAGTACCGATTTTCCTAGTGGTGCTAGAGAGGGATCGAAGCAATAGTGTTTGACCCCAATCTCATAACGCTTTTCCCCCGCAATTACGACAGGTCGATCGAGCAAATGAGTAGTCCAATGCGGTGTGGCAGATAGATCGCGGTTTACGCCTAGTGATACCTGTAGTTGGGAATGAATCGGTAAATGTCCATCGTAGTAACGTTGGATCTCGCGGGGGACATATTGCGAATCTATTAAACCGAACAGCGTATTGTGCCCATCACAGGCGGAAATTACTCGATCTGCATAGTATTCTTCATTGTTGTATAACCGCACACCAACCGCCTGATATTTCTCAATTAAAATCTTTTCTACTTGCGACTCATAGTGAATTTGACCACCTAATTCCAGATAGCGATCCGCAATCTTTTCGGAAAATTGCAGCGATCCACCTAGCGGAAATCCAGCATTTTTGGTGTGCATATAGGCGAGTAAAGACATTCCCACCATCACGGGAATATCTTCCCAAGCAAACATCTGGGGAATGGCGCGGCGGAGAAAGGGATCTTGAAACTTTTTGGCGAACTCTGCTGCTGAAATGTTTCCCCACTGCGCCAGTGGGCAGATAAATGGCAACATTTTTCGCGCTAACTTTCCCCAGTCTCCCAGTTGCATTGATGCTTTGGGTTGCTGCTGAAGGAGTGACAGATCGAAGCGAGTAAAAGTGCGAATCCCCGCACAGAAATCGCTAATTAACCGCCGATCGATTGGTGATAACTCTTTTAAATGCTGCTCCAATCGATCGGGATTACTGTAAACAATTAAGGTTTTACCATCGGGTTCGCTCACCCGCAGCAATTCATCATGATGGACAAATTGTTGCTGAGGGACAACGCCAAGTTCCTCCCAGAGTTGGTAGAAAGGCTGTCCTCGTGCAGAGCCAAATAAATAATGGATACAACCATCAAACACATATCCCTGTCGGTGCCATGCCGTACACAGTCCACCCGATCGATCGTGCATCTCAAAGATCTGGGTTTGATAACCATTCATCTGGGCATAGCAACCTGCCGCCAGTCCAGCAATTCCCGCCCCAATAATGATCATAGTGTCATTGCATTTATGTTTCATGAGAGATTTCATCCGAGAGATTACGAAAAAGTGCCAACGTAAACCAGATTGCATACAGTGTCAGGATCGCAAAGGAAGCTATGAATCTGATAAACTGTGGAATGTCGATGAAGCCTGCTAGCATTTGGATCGTGCCAGCAGTCAGCAGATTGGTTCCGAGCATCACCGTAAACACTAGCAGCGTGGATGAAAGCAAGTAGCCTAGGGGTTTGTGGTGCAGTAGCATTACGCCAGAGGCAATCAGCGCGGGTGCAACAATGCCCATATCGATCGCATAGGTAATTACGGTGGTATAGCTCCACACTTCCGGCGGTGCTTTGCCCTCAACCAATGCGGGGATAATGCTCAAAACTAGCCAGATTAACACCAACACTATCCCAGACACAATCTCGTAAATCCCAATATTTCGGTGCGGCAAGTGAGCAGAAAAGTGGGCGGGTAACGTCGCCAAATCAAAAGACATTAACGTCAGAATTAGCCCAAATAAACTAGCAGACATCAGCGCGACATAGACGAGGAATAAATCGTTGTAAGCTGCGCCAAACGCCATTGAACAGTAGTTGTAAAGAAAATAAGCTAGTAGACCTGCTAACAACAATCCACCCTGCACAGAGCCGCGTCGATAGCGCAAAAGAGAGAAGATCAGCGCGGGGATACCCAAGATCAGCGTTACCGCATCACCTGCTTTGAAACCCACCGCCATTAGCGTCGTATCATAGCGGTACAAGCCCTGCCCAGCGATCGATACAGTCTCTCCTCGGAGTGTAATAAAAGAAAAAGCATCGCCTTCACCTTGCCAAAACAAACCGATACTAGTGGCGACTAATGCCAGTACGATAATTAGAGCTGTCAACCAGATCACCAGATTTGAAGTCTTCATGTTGTTTGAGTAACTACTCTAGCTGGCTAGTATGTTACTAGTGGTGTTTTGCCAAAGCAGGTTGGTGATGCCAACTGCTTCAATATGAAGTCAGCAACATCAGCACGAGAGATTTTTCCTGCCATAACACCTGACAAGTTTTCGATCGCCCGATATTTTCCGGTTCGGGAGCCATTAGTCAAAAATCCTGGACGAACGATTAGCCAGTCCACATTACTAGCCTTGACGATTCTCATTCTGAGAGGCTACGCCAACGATTCCGCACGATCCTTGTCTGCATAACTGGTTGCCAGCAACAGCGGATTGAGAATGCGATCGTAAAAAAAGCCACCATGACCCTTGCTATCACCAGCCCCAATGCCAGTAATTAAGATTAGTTTTTGGGTTGATTCCTTGCCGATTGCATCAATAATATTTTGAATTCCTCGCGAGAAGACATCGACGGGTTTTCTAGTCGGTGGAATGCCGATGCAAACGCAAATTGCCTCCTGTCCAGCAATCGCCGCAGTCACAGAAGATGGGTCGAGAATATCGCCTGTGATGATCTTTAACCCAGGGACACTGGCGTTCAACTTGGCGGAATTTCGCACTAAAGCAGTGACTTCGTGACCTTTTTCAACGGCAGCTTTTAACAGCTCGACACCGATTCCCCGTGATGCTCCAATAATTGCAATTCTCATATTAAACCTCCTACCTGAATTAATTGTTTGTACGAGTTTCTAACCCGAATGATTTGGTATTTTAAACTATGGCAATAGCTCGACCAATGGATACAAGGTTTGATATTTACTCCATTATTTACGTTGCAAATTCATAGTTAATCTCTGTGACTTTTCCTTTGTAATAGAGCCGAATGCCGTCTGGATACTCCCATCCCACCTCGCCTTGCAAAGGAATCAGCATCTCGTTACACACTGAATAGTCCCAAAACCTGCCGCTCCAAGGCATCGCAGTCAGCTTGTCGCGATAACGCGCTTCAGCCCGCATGGTTTCGATTGTTCCTTGAGCATTAAACCGAAACACGAGGGAGACGGTTGTTGGAGCATCGGTCAATGTAGCGCGGGCGGAGGTATCGTCAATGGCTTCCCAGCGCACACCCTGACTGGGTAATAGCGCAGTCGGATACCAAGGCATCTCGGCAAAAAATCGCAGCAGCTCACCCTGGGCGGCTGCTGGTGTATCGCGCACATCGGCAACGGTAAACAGACCGAGTAATGATGCGTGTAAGCTGCCTGCTCCTAACGCATAGGCATCATGAACAAAGGCACTCATGCTTGGAGCCATCTGAATCCGCGCATCCCAATCAAATCCCGGACGTTGAGTCGTCACAATTTGAGTGGCAGTAAATGGACTCCACTTTGCTTCCGTCTCACTCATGTTGAATAGTCCCTGCTGAGAAAGATTGACCGCCGCCACGATCGGTTGTCCCTCCTTCAATACAACCCGAAAGAATCGCTGTACCGGAATTGGCAAGCCTTCAATCTCTTTTAAATCATAGGTTTTGGGATTAATAGTTTGCTTCCCATTTGTTAACCGATCGTGCAATAGATCGGTCTCTAACTGCCACTGATATTTACCATAAAGACTCGCTATTCCAAACAAAACAATGATTGATACAGTAATAATTACAATCGATTTTATCCACATAATACTGACCTCAAATTGTTAATTTAGGATTTGATAGAGTGTGACGATCGAAGAATTTATCGATCGGTGTAAAAATACATCAGAGACTTTTATATTTCACGATTTTATTCCTACGTAGGCTTTGAAGGTCAGAAAAATCCCGACCGCCAGAAGAATGAGTTCCAGCACTAACAGGGCAGTGGTGTTTTGAGCACCCTGCTGGTAAAACCCTGTTGCAAACATCCGAAACAGTCCACCGAAAATGGCAAACCAACCTATCAGCGTTACCAGCACTGTCCAGTCGCCCATCCAACGATTGTGAGCGCGGACGATCGCCAGACCAGCAACAAAGAGCAAGGTGCCTGAAAGGTAAATGACAGGGGCAATTTGGGTGTCATAGAGATGAGGCTGGATAAATTTGGATTCGGATATGGTCATGGCAATTAGAGTCGGGCCGACTAATCCGGCGATATGTTTTGAGTTTGTCACTTTAACTCCTTTTTTCGATGATTCCTAATTTAGAAGGGGAGTCTGAGTCGTCTAAGCATATTAGTTAGGAAAGTTAGCAACAATAATGTGAAAATAACTATTACAAAAGACAGTACGGTAAACTCAAAACTAAATCCTTTTTGAGTATTTTCCCAACGCATAAGCAAGAAAAAATTACTGCCAATCGCAAAAGAAGGGACTTCTAATATTCTCAATATTGGTAATAGCAAAAAACCAAAGATTGGCATCAATACAAAAGTCGTCAAAACAATATTTAGCACAGCTTTTCTACCCGAACTAGATCTACTTTTATCACTGCTAGTAAAAGGAAGTTCTTGGCGAGTCACATTCAAAGGGGCATAAATTGCGATGCTTTCTTCCCGATTTTCAACTTCAATTGATTTTGGGCAACGTAGTAATTGTACTGCAATCCAGATATCGCCAATTGCACCGCTTGTATTGAATGCAATTACCCAAATTAACCAAGGTGCTTGGGGGGAAATTGTCAGCATTAGCAAAGATACAATATCAATGACTAATAATGGGGCTAAACTAATGACAATAAAAGCATTACGGCGAAAAATGTCACCAGGCGAAGTGGCATAAGCAAGAGGTAAGAAATATTTAACTTTTAATCCATAACGTGGGGAACCACCAAAGATAGTAAACGCAATTCCATGCACTAATTCATGAATAATTGTGGTGGCAAAAGTAATAGCAATCAAAACCACTAAACCAATAATTCCTTGCCAAGCTCCACCTTCAGCACTTTTGATACTGAAAGACACTGTTTGGTGATGAATGATGGCGTAATACCAACTGGCACCAGAGGCTGTCAGTATGAACAGGAATAAACTTAAAGTAGTCCAAATTAGTAATACTTCTGGAGTTAAACGAAATATATAAAGTGCCTCATTACGAGTTGTTCTATTCATGATTTACACTCTCGTTGTAATTGTTTTGATATCGATTGAGAGTTTTTGAGGATCGTGAATTTTCTAAGATAGGGTTTCTAATATGATTTTCGGCTCTTTCTTTGATGCCCAACATACATTTTCTCATCATAATAATGTCTCCAACATCATAGAGAATGTAATAAATAATCCAGGGAAAGCTAAAATCATATTTTGTTCTTAATCTAGTTATTAGCCTAGTATTACCAGCTCCGGTTTGCTGCAAGAACCAGCCCCATGTTCCATTTACTTTTCTGTCCCACCATAAGATATACTCAGGTTCTCGATACTCTTTCACCCACATTCCATTCTTGTGGTTGGGTGTAAATGGAATAAAGTAATCTTGTTGGATTCTTTGATATTTTGGGATGATGTCTCTCGAACTCGGCACGTTGGCATTGTCGATGAGATCGATACTATAAAAGCCTGCTCTGCCAGAGCCGATTTGAATTATCCATTTCCATACTTCAGTTGGTGGAGCTTCGATCGATACCGCTCTGGTAGCAACAAAATTAGGCTTTTGAACGATATCATCACCAGACATAGCGCAGTTGACTTCATCATCTGTCGCGCCCCAGCGAAGTTGCCAGGGGCGCAAGATTTTAAGATAGAAGAGCAGGATAAAAATTATGAAAATAGTGACAAGAGTGAATAATTGCATTTAATTAAAACTCCGTTGATGATAGATGACTGCATGTATGGTGTGAGCGATCGCAAAAACAACCGCTTGCACAATATAAAAAATCGGCCGATAACGTAAACGTTTTGTGAAGTAGAATTTTTCACCGAGCAAGCCCAGCCCGATCGTCCAAAATACATTTGTGTAAGCTGAAGCTGCAAAACCGAGCGTGCTGGTACTCCAATCACTATTCGGGAAAAAATTCTGAGTCCCGTAGGACAGATAGTAAAGTGTTACTCCAGCCAAATACAAAGCTAACCCTCGCTTTTGAGTTTTGGTGGATATGCTAATCGAAAAAAATGCGGGCATCGCAAATACCAAAATTCGTCCAATGCTTTCGATATTTAGTAATACATCTGGGATACCTCGATTGAATTGGGCTGGTGTTAATGCAGTTGGGAGCAAGGTCATCAGGCTCAGACTAAAGAGCAGAGGTGGAAAGGTCAGCCAAATACCATTCTTGATGATGTCAGTTGTCGTAATTATCATCATTATTTCTCTACATAATCACTGGATTCAAAATCTTGTTCACGATCGTATCGACGAACTTTTCTGTCTCATTCATCCAGGGATTATGACCTGAATTTTCAAACCAAATTAATTCTTTGCGCGGTGCAGTCAAGAGATTAAAATACTCCTCGGTCAGCTTCGGCTGTGCGTTTACATCGTGGCGACCAATCAGAAAGTAGACGGGCACTTCGAGGCGTGTCGCTTGCTTGCGAAAGTCTACATCCCATAGTTGCGGATAGACCACGCCGAACGTGTCCAGCAGCCCTCGGACGAAATTTAGCTTGTCATACAGCCCGTACTCGGAACCAGCAAGGTCTTGGAAAGTATTGAACCCCGAATTCACGATCGCCGGATTTTTGGTCATATAATTGGACATCTCTATGAGGTAGGTCGCACTCTTTAACGAGACATCACTGCCGTAATAAGGTGGTGGGCCTTGTTGTTTGAGTTTTTCCACTTGGTTCGTGTCGCCGCGTTCTTGTGCCAACCGCAGCGCAAAATCATAGCAAATCCGATCGTTTTCCAGAAACGCCACCATTTGCCCCGTGCCGATAAACGCCTGAAACAATTCTGGGTAACGTTGCACCACCATGATGCCAAGGGCACTCCCCCACGACTCCCCCAATATATAAATTTTTTCTTTACCAAAACGTTGTCGTAGGTTTAACACCAATTCGTGGGCATCGGTGACGTAACGATCGGGTGTCAACTTAGACCGATCGACCGCATCGAAGGATTTTCCCGCGCCTGGTTGCTCCCAATTGACCACGACAAAGCGATCTTCCAGCCTCGTGAGTGCCCGTCGCGCATTTACGAGTTGGGTTCCACCAGGGCCACCAGCGAGAAAGAGAAGTACGGGATTGCGCGAATCTTTCCCACGAATCGTCACCCATTCTTCAGCACCACCAAGCTTGACTTTTTCCATTACCGCAATGCTATTTGGGATAGCCTGACCTTGGGCATCGAGAATGGGTGGTGTGGATGCGAATATTTGTGAGGCGAAAATAGCTAGGAGGGTAATCGCCACAAAGCCCGCAATCTCAACAAGAACAATAGGTACTGTAAAGTCAAACCGAGAAATCGTCACCAGCCAAGCGACCTCTGCCATTGCGAATAGAATTTGAATCGATGGAGGAACGGTGGTGGTACTGGGTAATAGTAAGACTGGAAAAATTACTAGCACGATGGCGATGGCGACTAGAATTCTCAGCAAGATGAGGGCGATCGTCTTTACTCGTGGTTGTTGATTATGATTCTGGCGATGGCTAAGATTATTCATGATGCGCCTCCTTTAATTCGGTGCGATCGTTCGCTGTTTGACCTGACCCAGCCCCTTTCCTGATTTCTGGACTTTGGGAGAGCCGATATACTCGACCGATCCGACTCCCGATCCCGATACGTCCAACCGTTCGCTCACATTTAGCACAGCACCACCTACGCCTTCGCTGTACACAATTGCTTGCTTTGTTTTAAAGCGTTCACCTTGGTAGCCGCCAACCCCTTCAAGGTTAAGATCGAGCGAATCAGCCGCACCTTCGATTGTCATATCGCCCACGCCAGTCAGCGCGATCGTCATGTGTTTCGCTTGGATATTCTTTGCTTCGATATGGCCAACTCCGGTCATCTTAAAACCCTCTAAGCTTTTGACTTC
>JANNDL010000058.1:0-13310 GCA_031387665.1 Chamaesiphon sp. OTE_75_metabat_95
ATTAGCTTGAGGACGCTTACTGGCACCTGTTCCCACTCTTCTGGGGTAATTGCTGCTATTAGTTCGGGCACTGTTTTTTCCATCTGCCTTACGTTAACAGATTTTCTCTATTTTTGTTACCCCCCGTGAACTTCTACGAAAATAGAGCAGTCATTACGCTCAATTACAATGATTTTAAAAATCTGCACAAAAGAGATGAAAATCATTGTGGGATTGTTATTTGCATTAGTACCCGACGGGCAGAGGATCGAGATGATCTAAACGATCGGATTGATAAAGTACTAAGAATTAAAGAATCCTTGGTTGGTGAATTGATTCGAGTAAATCGTTCTAACACACAAAAATAATGCTTATATTGCTTCGATGCTGAGAATACTACCGTCGCTAAAATCGATATTTAGATTGCAATTATTCAGTAACAAAGTACCAATTTGGGGACGAATACCCATCGCGAGTACTGGTACTTCCAACTCCACTCCATCCCAAACGACTGTGGCGCGGTGAACTGGAGTCACAAATTCCTCATTGTTGGCTAAATTTGTATTGATACTCATCACATAGGGCAATTGCAACTTGCTAATTGCCGCCGCTGGTAAAGCCAACGCTCCTTCAAATCCGGTATTGATTACACAATTGATTTCTAGATCTGGAAAGCCAGATATCCGCACAATTACTCTAATTTGGGGTTGTCGCCCAATTACAATTCCATTAATCACTATAGATCCACCTTTGTCAAACTACCACCAACTGCATAAACTGCACTAAATCCAATTCGTTCTGCCCAAATCACGGCATCAGGCCATTCTCGCTGAAGCCTGTCGCTAGACTCTAGTAGATTATCATCGATTTCATAGTTTCCGGTATTGATATCGATCGAGATGATCTTACCCTGATTTTCACGGTTTTCGACTTGCTCACGGATCGATCGATAAAAAGCCTGTCCGCGTCTGGCAATTTTGAGATGGTTGATCGCAGGCGGTTGATTGCTACTTGATTGAGTCATAGTTTACTATTCTTCTGATTTATCACTCACTGCTCGGACAATTCGTGATAGTTCGTATTTTTCATCGACGGCAATTCGACTGGGCGAACCACTAATAATCCCTTCATAGTTACGGAAGGAATCTTTAATTTCGGCTCCATCTTTACTGATTGTGTATTCGTGAATCCCTTTGTCATGCCAGGAACCGCGCATTTTAAAAACGTTGAGGGCGCGAGACATCTCACCGCGAATCTCAACGTATTGCAGCATTAAAATCGTATCGGTGATAGTCGAAATATGGGAATCAGTAATTGAATGGGATCCCATAAATTGGTCGGAAGTATTGGTAAAGAATCCCGTAATTTCTTCCTGTTTGGCATATCCTGTTACGCCGATTACGAACTGCCGGAAAGAGTTATTACTGACTCCACGAGCTAGGGCTGAGAGGGAATCGATCGCAATTCGATCGGGTTTAAATTCAGCAATTTCTGACTTGATAATCTGTAAATGATCTTCTAGTCCGGCTGATTCTGGATAGGTGCAGAGGATTTTGAGCAGTCCTTTTTTCTCCAAGCCTTCAAAATCGATTCCCCAAGAAGAAGCATTGCGCGATAGCTGTGCGCGTGATTCTTCATAAGCAAATAAAATCGCCCGTTCGCCAGACATACAAGCTTCTTCAATAAACTTGCTCACCAACAGGGTTTTGCCTGTACCTGTAGCTCCGGTTGCCAGGATAATTGAGTCCTTAAAATACCCGCCGCCGCACATGGTATCCAGAGTTTTGACTCCAGAAGATACCCGTACATTGGAAGACTTCTGGGTGAGGCGCATTGCCCCCAATGGGAAGATATTGATGCCGTGGTTGGTGATCGTAAATGGGTACTCGCCCTTCATGTGGGTGGTGCCCCGCAATTTGAGGATTTCGATCGTGCGGCGGCGACGTTCACCTTCTAGTACATTCCGCACAATTGCCACATTATCAGAGACAAATTCTTCGACCCCAAATCGAGCAACAGGGCCATATTCTTCGACCCGTTCAGTGGTCATAATTGTGGTAGCACCCATTTGTTTGAGTCTGGCTACCAGCCTAAAAATCTCCCGCCTGACGACGGATGCCGCATCATATTGCTGGAAGATTGCGGTGACGGAATCGATCGAGACGCGCTTGGCTTTATATTTAGTAAAAGCATATTGAATCCGTTCGATCAGGGCAGACAAATCGAAGTTGCCCACCACTTCCTGTCCCTCAGGATCGGGGGAAGCATCAAGGATAAATAGCTTACCATCATCGATTAACTTTTGGAGATCCCAACCGAAACTGTGGGCGTTTTTAATAATATCCACAGGTGATTCTTCAAAGGTGACAAAGATTCCAGGTTCATCGAAGTAGGAAATGCCATTATAAATAAACTGCACGGCTAACATCGTCTTCCCTGTGCCCGATGTGCCACTCAAAATAGTAGTTCTACCAACTGGTAAACCACCATGTGATATGTCGTCAAAGCCCTCGATCATGGTGTGAATTTTCTGCACACCGAGGGGATTTAAAGGTAGTTGTGGTGGTTGATTTGTACCGATCATTGCGGAGATTTAAAATTTTTCTAACTAAACAACCGAATTAACTAGCTGTCGCCGCTGCACCGTTTGCACTGGAATCTAACATCAAGCAGGTGGCAATTAACTAGCTGATTTTTAGATTCTAAAAGTCTCCATCTCGTTCAGATAGCTCTTCGTAAAGCAGATCCAAGCCAATCAGCACTTTTTCTCGATCGGATAGATCGCCAATAATCTTGCGGACTGGGGGTGGTAAAACTTTCGATAGTGTGGGAGTCGCGAGTATTTTATCCTCTTCTGCTAGTTGAGGATTTTTGAGCACATCAATTACTTTAAGTGCATATACACCTTTAAACTCTTCTTCTAAGATATTCTTTAGGGTTCGGAGTGCTCTGACTGAATTTGGTGTATTTCCAGCGACATAAAGCTTTAAAACATAAGTTTTCATTAAGGGAGTCATAAATTAACCTGTTAATTATAAATAGTTTGTTATTCGACTCGATTAGTGAAGTGTGATTATCTGCTGGGTGGAGCGGCTGTGCCAATCAATGACGGTACTGTAGTGATTTTGCGTACTCAATTATTCACGACAAATTTTGATTGTAAAGTTGCTGAAATCATTCTGGTGGCTAGCGTTGGGGATGCGATCGCATCTGCGCGTGTCTCCGGCAGAATAAGGAAAAATGCAACAACCGCGCTTCAGCAGAGCCGACGCTACGGGAATGCAGTAGGCAATCGAATGTCAATCATGACACCTCTCGTGGTACCGATCGACGATACATTTCACAGAGATGAGCAATAATGTCAATCAAGGTGAGGCGGTAATCTAATAAAATGTCCTCGCTACGTCCTTCCAATTTTAGCTGATTGGAGAATTCTTCCATCAATTCCATGTGAATCTTGACAATCTCGGAAACGGCCATATCCCTAAAGAAGGTAGCACTCACAAATTCATCGATTCGATCGTTGAGTTGAGGATCGTCGGCAAAGTAGTCTAGGACAATTTTGCGGTATTGAGATTTTAGCAGATCGAGTAGCTCTCGTTTCTCTTGGCGATCGAGATTCCGAAAAAAATATCGAGGATTGCGCTTGTAGTAAACTGCCAGATACCCCAGTCGCTCATTGAGCTTCTGGGCTAAACGCCGTTGTTGCTGAAGCAGAAAATTGGGTTCAATGGTGAGCGTCTCAGTTCTAGCTGGAATAGTATCTTCCGTAACTGGCACAATCGGAGCTAGGTTCAGAAATTTTGCAATGGCTTTGTCGATTGCCACGCCGATCTCTGACAGCTCAGTGACAGCCAAAATTACTTCTGATGATTGATAAATATAACTACTAGAATGGGCTGAATCAACGACAGTCGGCGGCTCGATTTCGCCTAGAGCTGGATCCGCAAATGCTGGGACATTAGGTGCGATGAGGCGATGAACGATCACTACTGGCAAGATTAGCCCGCGATCGTACAAATGATTGATTACAGGTAGTAGTCGCTCCTGTGAGTAAAATACTAAGCAGTCTAGATCGTGCTTGGCTAGCTCGACCTGTGCTAGGAATTCTGATTGACTGGTAAAATATTGCAATACATAACGTTCGGCAACCAAATATTGACTCAATAACGGTAATAGATCCGTGGAGTCAGCCAATACCGCAATTGAGAGAAGACCAGCCAAAATAATTTATACTCGCTATGAGATTGCTGTTCGTTCACGTAGTGTCTCGATCGGAAAATCCCTTGGCACCATCCAGGGCTGGCAGAATTTTCATCATGCTTACTACAGCACTGATAAACTTAATCTTTATTTTACAATTATAACACTGCTAGCTGTCAGCCGCAGGAATCTAAGCTCTAGGCTGTCCATAGTAGTATATTTATAGTTTCAAGGACTCGGTATTCACTTTTGATTCTCTGGTGAGGGCGACTTTTCCAGTTCGAGCGATTTCCCTGATCCCAAACTTTTCTAGAACTTGGATCACCGCCACGATTTTACCTGGATCGCCAACGATCTCCAACGTCAGGGCATCTTCGGCGACATCAACCACCCGCGCGCGGAAAATACCTGCGAGTTCGAGAATTTCCGATCGACTCGTACTATTAGCACTGACTTTAAGCAACATCAATTCTCGCTCGACTGAGGGAATATCTGTAATGTCCAGTACCGTCAGGATATTTACCAGCTTATACAACTGTTTGGTGAGCTGATCGATCGAGTGTTCATCGCCATTGACTACCATTGTCACCCGCGATCTACCTGATTGCTCCGCTGGACCTACTGCCAGACTCTCGATATTAAATCCCCGCCGCGCAAATAGCCCAGAAATCCGACTCAGAACGCCAGATTCATCTTCAACCAAAACAGATAGAGTATGTTTCATAAATTAGGGGTTAGGTGTTAGGGGTTAGGGGTGAGGTTGAGGATTAGCTATTTTAATACTAAAGCCTAACGCCTAACGCCTAAAACAAAGCTTAAAGGCTACCATTTAGCCACAGCTTTCTATTGTCTCACAATTGTTAGTTGTCACAATTTAAAAAAAATGTAATTATCTGTGAATTTAATCCCGAATAACCGACATAATAGATCAGATTTATCTTTCTATCTGGAGTATTACAATCATGGGTTTCTTTAAAAAAATGTTCGGCATGGAAAAACCAGAAAATGCTGAAGTCAATCCCGTTGCTGCTGCTGGCGAGACAGCTCCCGACGGTGGCGAAATTGCCCCAGAACGCCTCGGAGTCAATGGTGAATACGATCAAAGCGGTTTAGCAAAGCGGGTCTCTCTTGCCTTTGATGAAGATGCCTCAGTAACTGATGTAGACACACTCTGGGTCGCTCAAACTGGCGGTAGCGTTGTGCTTAAAGGCTCTGTCCCCAGTCAAGAAATTCTCGATCGCATGGTTGAGCTAGCTAGTGGCGTTTCGGGTACCACTGATGTCGCGATCGATCAAGTTACTGTCGGTTAATAGATATACTGCCCACTGACAGGGTGGATTAGTTATCAACGGAGAATATTTGAAACCTTAGTGCTTCGTCTTCAACCGCCCCGCAACTAAAGTGCGGGTGGTTGGCGACGGAGCACTAAGATGGGTTCACCGATCCAATCGATCCAACCAAGTCCGAATCTTCTCATTCACAATATCCGGTATCTCATCCTGGGCACAATGCCCAGCAGCTTCGAGGTTGACTAGTTCCAAGCGGGGATTCAATTTGACCAAGACAGCCGCCGTCCCAGGCGGGATCATCCGATCCTCACAGCCCCACAGTAGCAACATCGGAATTCGCAGTTCGGGCAGAAGCTTGCGAATATTTGGCGAAAAATTGCTACTCGTCATCCCCTGCATAATCTTGACAAATGCAGCCGGAGCTTCCTTCTCTCTCGCTGGGGTGAGAAATAAATCAACTAAATCGTCGGTAACTCGATCGGGATTAGCATAAGCAATCTTCGCCCAGTTACGGGCAACCTTGGGCCGACTGACGATCCGAAATAAGGTGCGGAGAACGGGGGGATTGAGGATGATTCGCTTGATTCCATTGACTATGGGCTGGAGCGGTTTAGGAATCATTTCTTGCTCCGCCGACAGATCGGGTAAGCTGACCATCACCAGACTAGTCGCCATCTCTGGATATCTCGCTGCGGCAACTAGAGCCACTAAAGACCCGATCGAATTGCCGACCAAAATCATCGGCTGACCGACAAATGCCTGCCAAAAATCATAGACTTGATCGACCCACAGATCGATATCGTACTTAATATTTGGTTTCCGCGATCCGCCCCAACCGACTAGATCCAAGCCATAGACAGTATGGCGAGTCGCCAGAAATTCTAAATTGTGTTGCCAATGCCCGATCGATGCACCAAAGCCATGTAGTAATAATACTGGAGCCGCATCAGGGCGATGAGCATCCCTACATCGCTGATAGGTATATCGAGTTTGCCAGCCCCGCCAAATCCAATCCCGTTGATTTCCTACTTTTTGGTGCCAAGTTTGCAGCATACAGCCTCCTAAATGCTTGTCGATCGTCAATACCCTAAAAAGGTCAAACTAAGCTTAAAAAATATTAAACTTTCGCACTTGTGCTGGGGAATTTGGGTAAAATAATTGTATGTAACTAGATAGCTCTAGTTTAGACCGAACTTACAGCTAGCTGTAACTGAGGATAACCAGACCACTTACCCCCCAGTAAATCCCATTCCTATTAAATCACCCATCATCGAGAAAAGACGCACCCGCGATCTTCCTCAAATTAACGAACGGATTCGGTTTCCCCAAATTCGAGTTATCGGCACCGACGGCGAACAACTAGGCATTCTCACGCCACAAACGGCTCAGGGAATTGCCGATGAGAATGGATTGGATTTAGTGCTTGTCAGCGACAAAGCCGATCCACCCGTATGTCGCATCATGGACTACGGCAAATATAAATTTGAACTTGAAAAGAAAGCTCGCGAAGCGAAAAAGAAGCAGCATACTGCTGAAGTTAAAGAAGTCAAAATGCGGTATACGATCGAGGAACATGACTACCAAGTACGGGTTAGTCAAGCCGATCGCTTTATCAAGTCTGGTGATAAAGTCAAAGCAACGATCACTTTTCGTGGTCGGGAGATCCAGCATAGCGATCTCGCTGAGAAAGTCCTCAGACGGATGGCAACGGATCTTCAAGAAATCGCTGAAGTTCAGCAGTTTCCCAAGAAAGAAGGTCGGAACATGATGATGTTACTTTCTCCGAAGAAAGTCTAATAGGCTTATTGAGTGAGATCGTAGATCTAAGGTTACCCAAGGGTTATCGATACTCACAATCAAAAAATGGCAGTTGGACAATTAGTCTGGCTGCCGATTTTTGTAACAAAAATCAGTTATAAAATCTTTACAAAACCCTGATGGCTGTATAGATCCCCATAGATGGTGGATATATTAAATACTCTTATCACAATCCTCAAAAGATCGGAACCAAAACTTATACACTTACTGATATAGTTAGTTTTAACAAGAAACATCAACTGGTTCCTGAAGGTTAGGAAATTTATGGCTTACGCGCAAACTCAAACTCAGTCAAAAACTGGGTACAAGGCTGGTGTACAAGACTATCGTCTGACTTATTACACACCAGACTACACACCAAAGGATACAGACCTACTCGCAGCCTTTCGGATGACTCCTCAGCCTGGAGTTCCCGCAGAAGAAGCTGCTGCTGCTGTAGCCGCTGAGTCTTCCACAGGTACCTGGACCACTGTTTGGACTGATTTGCTCACCGATCTCGATCGGTACAAAGGTCGTTGTTACCACATCGAACCAGTACAAGGTGAAGACAATCAATATTTTTGCTTTATTGCCTATCCTTTAGACTTATTTGAAGAAGGTTCCGTTACCAACATGCTTACCTCATTGGTAGGTAACGTATTTGGTTTCAAAGCCCTCCGCGCACTGCGTTTAGAAGACTTACGTATTCCTGTTGCTTATCTCAAGACCTTCCAAGGTCCGCCTCACGGTATTACCGTTGAGCGCGATAAATTAAATAAATATGGTCGTCCATTGTTGGGTTGTACAATCAAGCCTAAACTCGGTCTGTCTGCTAAAAACTACGGTCGGGCTGTTTACGAAGTTCTTCGTGGTGGTCTAGATTTGACCAAAGACGATGAGAACATCAACTCCCAGCCATTTATGCGGTGGAGAGATCGGTTCTTGTTTGTTCAAGAAGCAATCGAAAAAGCTCAAGCGGAAACTGGCGAAATCAAAGGTCACTACCTCAACGTAACCGCGCCAACTAACGAGCAAATGATGGAACGGGCGATGTTTGCCAAAGAAATCGGCACGCCAATCATCATGCACGACTTCTTGACTGGTGGTTTCACCGCCAACACTTCCCTTGCGAAGTGGTGTCAAGCCAACGGCGTACTATTGCACATTCACCGCGCAATGCACGCAGTAATCGATCGTCAAAAAAATCACGGGATCCACTTCCGTGTTCTCGCTAAATGTTTGCGGATGTCCGGTGGAGATCACCTTCACTCCGGTACCGTTGTAGGTAAGCTCGAAGGCGAAAAAGGCATCACTATGGGTTTTGTAGACCTGATGCGTGAAAACTACATCGAAGAAGATCGCTCACGCGGTATTTTCTTCACCCAAGATTGGGCTTCCATGCCTGGTGTATTCCCAGTTGCTTCTGGTGGTATCCACGTTTGGCACATGCCTGCACTGGTAGAAATCTTCGGCGATGACTCTTGCCTCCAATTTGGTGGTGGTACTGCTGGACACCCTTGGGGTAACGCTCCTGGTGCAACCGCTAACCGCGTCGCCCTCGAAGCTTGTATTCAAGCTCGGAACGAAGGTCGTAACCTCATGCGTGAAGGTGGCGATGTCCTCCGTGAAGCTGGTAAATGGTCTCCTGAACTGGCTGTTGCACTTGAACTCTGGAAAGAAATCAAGTTTGAATTTGAAGCAATGGATACTCTGTAATAGTTGATAGTTGATAGCGATGCGCGCTCGTCGGGTTCCCCGACGGTTTAGCGCATCAAGACAGTTGATAGTTATAAATACTGTTAACAAGTCTCTACTAATATCTTCACTATTTACGGTAATGGATAGCAGAAAAGTTGCCAAGGCTACTACTAAGGTAATCTCTAGCTACTTGACTTATCAAGCAGTGCAGACTGTTCTGGAGCAGTTGACTGAGACAAATCCACCATTGGCACTGTGGTTACGCAGTTTCTCTGGTCGATCGATCCTCCAAGATGGTGAAGTTTATTTGCTCGCGCTCCTGAATGAAAATCAGGAGCTAGCCTTCCGCATTATGACGGTGAGGGAGCATATGATCGAAGAAATCATGGAAGATTTGCCAGAAATGGTGTTTCATGAGATTAAGCTTAAGAACAGCCAGCATCGCAAGCAACAGCTAGAGAAGCTATCGCAACTATCCATTACCGAACCACGCTCCAACTTTGAATCATCGTCTGAGTAGCAATCACAGACGCACCCTCAATCTCAACTATATTTAACTGTAGAGCCAGACTAAATGCAAACCTTACCTTTTGAACGTCGTTACGAAACCTTCTCCTACTTGCCTCCTTTGAGCGATGCTCAAATCACCAAGCAGCTTCAGTATATGCTCGACCAAGGGTATATTCCTGGTGTAGAGTTCAGCAAAGAATCTGAGCCTACTCAACACTACTGGACACTCTGGAAGTTGCCATTATTCAATGCTACTACTACTACCGAAATTCTGAACGAAGTTCGCGCTTGTCGGAGTGAGTACGGTCATTGTTTCATCCGTGTTGTGGGTTTTGACAACATCAAACAGTGCCAAGTATTGAGCTTCATCGTTCACAAACCATAGATTGGTTTAGGGTGCGTTACCTATACTGCGTAACGTAACCCATAAATTAATTTTAAGAGAAGAGGTGTAATACCCTCTTCTCTTTTTTTCACCTATCTTTTTCAAGTTCATCCCTATCCTCCGTATAGTCCTTCGGCGATTGACTATCTTCTCCCCGCGCGAGAATCATCAGCCTGACAATATCTGTTATCTTATGCTTCGCTACCCAACCCAACTTTGCTTTTGCCTTAGCTGGATTCCCCCGACTCACCGCTAGATCCGTCGGTCTCCGCAACCCCTTGTCACTCACCACATACTCCCGCCAATCCAACCCCACCAACCGAAACGCAATCTCAATAAAATCCGCCAACTTATAACTTTCCCCCGTCGCAATCACATAGTCATCTGACTGCTCCTGCTGAAGCATCAGATACATAGCGACAACATAGTCCTCCGCCCAACCCCAATCCCGCTGAATATCAATATTTCCCAAATACAACTTATCCTGCTGCCCTGCCGCAATCCGCACCGCACTAGATACAATCTTCTGCGTCACAAATCGCTCTGGTCTCAACGGCGAATCATGATTGAATAAGATCCCCGAACAAGCAAACAAACCATAAGCCTCCCGATAGTTCGCCACCTCCCAAAAAGCCGTCGCCTTCGCTACCGCATAGGGACTACGCGGCGAAAACGGCGTAGACTCATCCGCCGCCGCCCCATTGATATCCCCAAACACCTCACTCGAAGCCGCATTATAAAATTTAATCGGCTCCCCAATAAACCGAATCGCCTCCAAAATATTTAGCGTTCCCACCGCAATACTTTCGAGCGTCTCTACTGGCTGCTCAAACGACAGCCCCACCGATGTCTGACCAGCCAGATTGTACACCTCATCCGGCTGAGTCTTCTTCAATACCTGCAACACACTCCGAAAATCATTCAGCGCGGCAGATTCTAGCTGTACCTGCTGTTGGATCCCCAGATATTCTAGATTCCGAAACGTCGATACCTGAGCATCCCGCGACGTGCCATAAACTGTATACCCTTTACTTAGTAGTAGCTTCGCTAAATACGCCCCATCCTGCCCTGAAACACCGAAGATTAATGCTTTTTTCATCTTGTATTTATTATGATTTTTAGAAATCTCGAAAGCTCGTATCGATCTCCCTTTCAATTTGGACATATTAAGATTGTCTAATTTTAGAGCTTTTCATATGATTATTCTGGAGCCAGAAAATCGAATTATGAAATCGCTGACAAACTCAGGCAATTCTTGAGAATTTAAAATTCTACAAACTCAATTATTTTTGTGTGGTGGATAATGTCCACCCCACAATCAACTACCCCAAACCCGTTTCCAACTCCGTCTTAGCCACCCCTAGAGCCTCCTTCACCTTACTGGCATCCCGTCCCCCAGCCTGAGCCAAATTCGGTCGCCCACCGCCGCCACCGCCGCAGATCTTCGCGATATTCCCGATAAACTTCCCAGCCTGTAAACCCTTCGCATTTACCCCCTTACTAAAAGCCGCCACCAAACTCACCTTATCCGGTTCGGGAATTGATGCCAGGACGATCGCGCCTTCTCCGAGTTTATTTAATAACCGTTCCGCCGCAGTTTGGAGCGCATTGGCATCAACATCACCCAGTTCGGCGATGATGATTTTAAACTCACCAATAGTTTGAGCTTGTGATAGTAACTGTTCGGATTTCGCGATCGCCAATTCACCCTTGACTGTCTCCAATTGCTTCTGATTAGCTTTGAGTTCAGTTTGCATCGTCGAGATTCGATCGAGGATTTCTTCGGGTTTGGCTTTAAATCTGTCGCTCAATTCTTTGACTACTTTATCTCGCACATTGAGATAGTCTAAAATTGCATTACCCGCCACAGCTTCGATCCGCCGCACGCCCGCAGCTACTCCCGCTTCACTGATGATTTTAAATGCCCCAATTTCAGCGGTATTATTCACATGAATACCGCCGCACAATTCCATCGATACACCAGGGAAATCGATCACGCGGACTTCGGCACCGTATTTTTCACCAAACATTGCTACAGCTCCTTTTGCTCTAGCTGATGCGATCGGCATCACCTCAATATCTGCTTTATGAGCTTCAGTAATCCAGTTATTTACCAATTCTTCCACCTGTTGAACTTCGATCAATGTGAGAGCACGAGCACAGTTAAAATCGAACCGCAATCTGTCGAATGAAACTAGCGAACCTGCTTGGGAAATTTCAGGATCGACGAGTTTTTTCAGAGCTGCTTGGAGGAGGTGAGTTGCTGTATGATTTGCTTGAGCGCGACGACGGGAACCAGTATCAATTTGGGCGGTAATGGTATCGCCAACTCGTAGACTTCCACGCTCGATCGTCCCAAAGTGAACGAAGAAAGCTGACTCTTTCTTGACATCATTAATACTAACTAATGAATTCTCGCCGGAGATGTAACCTCGATCGCCAACTTGTCCACCAGATTCGGCATAAAAGGGACTCTTATCTAAAACAATTTGGACATTCGCACCAGTATTTACTTCATCGCGAACCTCACCATCTAATAATAATGCCACCACTTGGGCGATACTATTAGATTGGTGATAGCCAATAAAATCAGTCGCTTGAATTGTATTTGCCAGGGTATCTAACGAACCTTGAACCGTGAGATCGATCGATTCTACCGCACCACGCGATCTAACTTTCTGAATCTCCATCTCGGCATTAAATCCAGTTTCGTCAACAGTTAAACCCTGCTCTTCGGCGACTTCTTGAGTCAATTCCAGCGGGAAACCATGAGTATCAAAGAGCGTAAACGCATCCTTACCCGAAATCTCTTTCACCCCCTGACTGAGCGCATCCGCAATAATATTCGCCAGTAACTTCTCGCCATTCCCCAGGGTTTTTAGAAACTGAACCTCCTCCCGCTGAAGTTCCGCCTTAATTTTCTCTGCCTTCTCTCGCACATTCGGATAAGCAACTTCCGACATCGCGATCGCACTTTCAGCTACCTTCGTTGTAAATTCAGCATCGATGCCAATTAACCTGCCATGCCGGACCACCCGCCGAATTAACCGCCGTAAAATATAGCCCCGCCCAGTATTTTCAGCGCGAATTCCATCCGCGATCATGTGTACAACTGCCCGCACATGATCGCCGATTACTTTTAACGAAGTTTTGGTTTTTTCATCACTACTAAAATAATCAATCCCCGCAATTTCCGCCGCAGTTTGGACGATCGGAAAAATCAGATCCGTCTCATAATTATTCGGGACATTTTGCAGAATTTGCGCCATCCGCTCCAAACCCATCCCCGTATCGATGTTCTGATTCGCCAACGGCGTGAGATTGCCATCAATATCGCGGTTGTACTGCATGAACACCAGATTATAAAACTCAATAAATCTGCTGTCATCCTCCAGATCGATATGCTCATTCCCCAATTCAGGATGGAAATCATAATAAAGCTCAGAGCA
>JANNDL010000062.1:0-8840 GCA_031387665.1 Chamaesiphon sp. OTE_75_metabat_95
TATAGCAACCGCCAAGGTCGTTAGGACATATTACAATAGATTATTTATTGCCTTGGCGGTTGCGGGCGGGTTTTGTTCTGAGGTTATGAGTGTACAGCCGAAATTTCTAGCATAAACCCGCCCCTACAATCGATGTCCTAACCGCCTTGGCGACGGCTATAACTATCAACTATCAATTCTCAATTAATTAACATGGCAATCCCCCCAAGCTGGATCATCAAAACTGGTCGATCGATCTGGACGCAGATCTGGCTAGCAATGATGTCACAACTCGCACCCAGAAACGATCGCGGTGAATATCAACGACCCCAGAGTGAATTCCGCCAGCGGATTGATGGTAGAAGATATGCGCCAGCCTCGAATCGGTATCGACTGTATGTGGGTTGGAGCTGTCCTTGGGCGCATCGGACTCTGGTAGTACGGGCGTTGAAGGGCTTGGAAAGTACGATCGATGTGGTATTACTCTGGGGTGATGCTAATGCGGGCGGCTGGAAATTTGCCCAGCCAGAGTATGAATGCAGTACCCTGGCAGAACTATATCAATTTGCTAATCCAGGCTATACAGGTCGATCGACTGTGCCGATGCTGTGGGATACTCAGACCAATTCGATCGTCAATAATGAAAGTGGCGAGATTATTGAGATCCTCAATGGGGCATTTGACGACTATGCCAGTCATCCCGAACTAGATCTAGCTCCAGTTGCCCTGCAAGACTCGATCGCAGACTGGAATGAGGTTGTCTACAAAACGGTGAATAACGGGGTCTACCGCTGCGGTTTTGCCCAGACACAGGTGGCTTACGATCTAGCGCACCAGGAATTGTTTGCCACACTCGATCGAATTAATGATTTACTCGCAACTCAGACTTATCTCTGTGGCGAATCACTCACCCTGGCAGACGTGCGATTATTTACAACACTGATTCGCTTCGATCTAGTCTACTACAGCCTATTCAAATGCAATCGTCGCCAGATTCGAGACTATTCCCACCTGCTCACCTATCTCCAAGAAATCTATCAGCTACCTGACATTGCTGCAACTTGCAATTTTTCCACAATCTTGGCAGATTACTACGGCAACCTCTTTCCACTCAACCCTGGCGGGATTATTCCTTTGCTTCCTGACTTGAGCTATTTGACGAGAACCGAATGACAGGATGAAACACGATCGATATATGAGAAGTTCATGTCTCGATCGTGTCCGCTTTCCTGGTTAAGTGTGTTGGGTTATTTCCTTCTCTTCGAGACGCTTCGCGAACGGAAAGGCTGTACCTAACGGTAGGCTTACGCCAACGCCAACATTCTTCAACCCAACCTATCAGAGTTGCAACTATCAACTATCAACTCTCAACTCTCAACTAAATTAAGTGTCATAGAGTAGGCATTCTTGAGCGTCTGGATTGTCGTCACAGAAGCGTTCGAGTGAATTTTGGGGCTTGGCACTCCGTTGGTGCCCTGCTTCCTGATGCAATTCCTCTAGGGTTTCCATTGCCACTGCAAATTCAGGAGAAGTCTTACCAAATGTTTCGCCAGCTTGGTGAGCAGCTTCCCGTGCTTGCTCAATTCGTTCATCGATAGTGATCGTCTGTTCTTGAGCGTTGGTCATAATTCTAGATCTATTTCGTAAGTTATTGCGCGATCGTCGAGATCGATCTTCATTCTATTGTATCTTTTCAGCTTTGAAAGACAGCATCACAAATGTAGAGGTTTCCACACATTTCCGAATACCTACAGCCCAAAGTCAAATTTTTTTGGACTTAATGAGACGGGAGGGAGAAGAGAGTGCTAAGATTGCCTTGCAAAATATAGAACTTATTGAGGGTCTGCTGTGATCCGGTCTGCCACCTTGACGCTTCCCACAATCCCATCGATTAGTGAAAACAGTCGTCTCCGCCTGTTTTCTGGTAATGCTAATGTCCCCCTGTCTCAGGAAATCGCTCGCTATCTCGGACTCGATCTCGGTCCGAGGATTTACAAGCGATTTGCCGATGGGGAAATCTACGTCCAAATCCAAGAATCAATTCGCGGCTGTGATGTCTATCTGATCCAGCCCACCTGTCGCCCCGTCAATGATAACTTGATGGAATTGTTCATCATGATCGATGCCTGTCGGCGGGCTTCCGCACGGCAAATTACGGCAGTAGTTCCTTACTATGGCTATGCTCGTGCCGATCGCAAAACCGCAGGACGGGAATCGATTACTGCAAAATTAGTTGCCAATCAGCTTACCACCGCTGGTGCCAATCGAGTAGTGGCGATGGATCTCCATTCTGCCCAAATCCAGGGCTACTTTGATATTCCCGTCGATCACATCTATGGTTCGCCTGTGATTATTGATTACTTGCTCAAAAAGAATCTCCCAGACGTAGTTGTCGTCTCGCCGGATGTCGGCGGTGTTGCCCGTGCTCGCGCCTTTGCCAAGAAGCTCAATGATGCACCCCTAGTAATTATTGATAAACGTCGTCAGGCGCATAATGTGGCTGAAGTGATGAATGTAATTGGCGATGTGGCTGGTAAAACAGCGATTATTGTTGATGACATGATCGATACAGGGGGGACGATCTCGGAAGGTGCTAAAATTCTTCGTCAGCAAGGCGCACGGGCAGTATACGCTTGTGCTATTCACGCTGTATTTTCACCACCAGCGATCGAACGGTTATCCAGCGGGGTATTTGAGGAGGTGATTGTCACTAATACTTTACCCATCCCTGAAGATCAACGTTTCCCACAACTAAAAGTGCTATCTGTGGCAAATTTACTCGGCGAAACAATCTGGCGGGTACATGAAGAAAACTCTGTAAGTAGTATGTTTAGATAAATTAGTTGATAGTTGATAGTTGATAGCGTAAAGATCTGTAGCTCTAATTATTGAAATTGGTTTAATACCATCCGAACTTACTCCTAGTTACTAAAACTATCCACTATCCACTATCCACCATTCACTATTCACCAAGATGGATTTAGCCATTTTTACCACTCCGATCGAACTTGCTCATTATTTGCAGTCCCACCGCTCTCAATCCATTGGATTTGTACCGACGATGGGGGCGTTGCATGTGGGACATCAGAGTTTGATCGATCGAGCTAGGCGTGAAAATGCCCTGGTGATTGTGAGTATTTTTGTGAATCCGCTCCAATTTGGCCCAAAGGAGGATCTCGATCGATATCCGCGTCAATTGGAGATCGATCGAGTTCTTTGTGAAATGGCAGGGGTAGATGTGCTGTTTCTACCCACTCCTGAAAGTATGGGGATTAGGGATACTCTCACCCAAGTGATGCCACCGCCACTGATGATGAGTGGACTGTGTGGCAAAACTCGCTCTGGACACTTTCAGGGTGTAGCAACGATCGTTACCAAGCTCCTAAATATCATTCAACCCGATCGAGCCTACTTCGGCGAAAAAGATGCTCAACAATTGGCAATTATCCGCCGAATTGTCACAGATCTTAATTTACCTGTAGATGTTGTCGGCTGTCCGACACTCCGTGCTGATTCTGGTTTAGCTCATAGCTCTCGCAATCAATATCTATCAGCCACAGCCAAAGCGCAAGCGGCGGTAATTTATCGGAGTTTAAACCAAGCGCGAGGATTAGTAGCTAGTGGCGAAATTCAGCCAGCCGTAATATTAGCTGCTGTAATGACGGAGCTAGCAACAGTATCCGAATTTCAATTGGAATACTTAGAACTTGTCAATCCTGAGACACTGCAATCGATCGAAATAGTGGATGGAACGGTGCTGATGGCGATCGCCGGTAGGATCGAAAATACTCGATTAATTGATAATATTACGATCTAGAGGCTTGAATTGAAATCCAATCGCTGACATAAGGGACTCGCTTGAAAATAAAGTACCAATCGTAGGGTGTGTTACTGCGACAGCATAACGCACCAACATCATCTATCGCATGTGAATTTGGTACTTTATTTAATTGCAATTCCCTAACTATCTTTAAGGGTGCTGGTGGAGGAGGGTAGGTTTTGTTTAAGGTCGAACAGTAGCATCGATAATTTCTAGCATGAACCTACCCCTACAGATCTCTCGATGACACATTTTTCCAGTATGCAAAACATCTGCTGGTGTGTTACTGCGACAGCATAACACACCCTACAGCTCGATTTAGCCTGTAACGAGCCGCTTGAGTAGTTCAAACTTTTTAGCTGTGTAGGGCGCGTAACGCCAGCCTAAGTCCAGCCAAAATTCGCGTCTGAGCACACTTTTGGAGTGAGAGAAAGTGTCAAAGCTAGCTTTGCCGTGGTAGGCTCCCATGCCGCTTTCGCCAACACCGCCAAAGGGCAGAGCATTGACGCTAACTTGCATTACCGTATCGTTGATACAGACTCCGCCGGAGGAAGTCGCCTGTAAGATCCGCTGCTGCTGCTGACGATCGCGACTGAAGAAATATAGTGCAAGGGGTTTGGGGCGAGCATTGACTTGGGAGATCGCCTCTTCTAGCTTGTCATAGGTCAAAATTGGCAGGATCGGGCCAAAAATCTCTTCCTGCATCACCGGATCGTCCCAGGTGACTCCATCAATCAAAGTTGGGGCAAGATACCGCTCATCGGCATTGTAGTCCCCACCGAGGATGATTTCGCCGCGATCGAGAAAAGCAATGAGTCGATCGAAATGTCGGCGATGGATAATCCGGCCATAGTCCTGGCTCAAAGCTGGATTTTTACCGTAAAATTCCTGGATATGATGTTTGATTCGATCGATCAGTTCGTCCTTGATCTGACGCTGCACCAGCAGGTAATCTGGCGCAACACAGGTCTGTCCAGCATTGATCAGTTTCCCCCAAGCAATGCGTTGGGCGGCTCTGTCGAGGTCAATATCGGAATCCACAATACAGGGGCTTTTCCCGCCCAATTCTAGCGTCACAGGAGTGAGATGTTTTGCCGCCGCCGTCATCACAATCCGACCGATCTCGGTACCACCCGTAAAGAAAATATGGTCAAATTTTTCAGCGAGGAGCTGTTGACTCACGCTCGCATCCCCTTCCGCAACGGCAATATAGCTAGGATCGAAGGTGTCGGCAATTAGTTCAGCTACTACCCGCGAGGTATTGGGGGCGTGTTCAGACGGTTTGAGCAGGGCGCAGTTACCCGCCGCAATCGCGCCCACCAAGGGCGACATCATCAATTGAAAAGGATAGTTCCAGGGGCCAATAATCAACACTACCCCCAGCGGATCGGGCTGAATCCAGGCGGAAGCTGGAAATTGATCGATCGGGCTGTTAACCCGTCGGGGTTTAGCCCAAGTTTTAAGCTGTTTGAGCGCGAGATTAATTTCTCCCAGGGTGGCAATCTCAAAGTAAGCTTCAAATGGCGGACGACCAAGATCGGCTTTTGCTGCTGCCAAAATTGCGGCTTGACTGTTGATAATTGCCTGCTTGAGCTTAGTGAGCTGTTCGAGTCGGAAGTCGATCGATTTAGTCTGCTCGGTACTAAAGTAGTGCCGTTGCTGCTGGACGATGCTGGAAATAGAGGTCGCAATTAGCTGTTTGGTCATGACGATCGACTGATATTTTCCTAAGACAATTTGCTATTTGCAAAGCAGACATACTGGGATTTTTTGATTAATCTTCCGCCCCAGTCGGTGATTCAAGGTCTTTTGTTTATATAGCGATCCTATTTGATTTTCACATTTTCCAGTACTGTTACACTAATATTTTTTTAACCGCAGAGGCGCAGCGATGTCCGCTCGTCGGGTTCCCCGACGGTTTAGGACATCAACACAGAGAGCGCAGAGGAAGAAAAGACAGGATAGTTTCTCAGATAGGATTGCTATAGCTAGATATTATATACAATTCTTGATGGGTAGATCAGCCCATTTACTTCGGATCCAAATTAAAACTTAACCCGCGTTGGCTCGACTGTTCTCACAATTTTATCGAGCGGTTGCTTGCGTTTTTTACCTGAAAATACATTGACTTGATAAACGATCGCATTAGTGATGTCTAGAGCCGTCATCCAGCCACTTCTCTGGTGATAGGCTCCAGTTTCGATGTTCAACCAACCTGGCCCTTGGGCGACTTCACCTGGACGCACACCTGGTAGTGTGAAGGTAATTGTGTGTCCGGTGATAATCACTTTATCAGGGAAATAGGGAAATTGATTGCCGAGAAACTTTTCACGAATCCAGCAAAACTGGTCGTTGTCTTGCTTGTCAAGGGCGCGAAAGGGATCGACTCCGGCGTGAACTAAGAAGGTGTCGCCTAGATCGATATAGGACGGCAAACTAGCAAACCAATCCAGATCGCCTTGCGGGATGCCCGCATCACCGTAGCTTTGGAGCGTTGTATTGCCACCTGAGGGCAACCAGTGGCTCAAGGAAACCTCATCAATATCGCCATTATTAAATGAGGTGAGCAGCATCACTTCATGATTGCCCATCAGACAGGGATAGTTGTGTTCCCGAATCCACCTGACCACCTGAGCACTTTTGGGGCCTCGATCGATCACATCTCCCAGAAAATACACCCGATCTTCTGGGGCTGGTTTAAAAAAATCAACTAGTTCACACAAGCCATCAAAATGACCGTGGACATCACCAATGGCGAATTGGCGGGGTTTGGTGCTGTTCTTTTTTTGAAATAAATTAAACATAGGACAGATGTGGCAGATGTGGAGTCATTTGGCTCGGAGCTGGATATGCTTCAGCAATGGAGTTGGGAATCAGTATTGTTATTATGCACACTTCGATCGGCAATAGCTCTATTTTGATTTTAGTTTTTAATATTGGCGGGGAGGGAGTGTGGGAGTGTGGGAGCAAGACTTAGGATGCTTCTTTCTCCCCATCTCCCACACTCCCCCTCCCCTATTCCCTTCCCAACTTCAACAACGCCGACAACTTACTTGGGATAGTCCTCAATTCTACCTGTGGGGAACGATTGGGGGATATTTGTTTGCGCCAGTTTTCCAGCCAATCGGGATGGAGAAAAGCAATGATAATTGTGATTGCGGCGATTAATCCCGCTCCTGTGGTCAAGAATAAACCGAGATTGATGAGGCGATTGAGTCTGAATTTTGGCAATGGTGGGAGATGAGCGAAAACTCCCTCAGGTAGACCAATTTTGACTAATTGACTATTGTTGTTGGTGCTAGATAATTGGGATACCTGACAAGACATCAGCACGAGGGAGATATTATCATCGCCATTTTGACCGTGGGCTAATGCCAACCATGACTGAACAGCTTCATCGAGGGGCATGTCCGTAGTCAGGATCCGATCTGCATAGTCTTGCCATGAGCTTTCGACCAAATTTCGATCGCTTAAACCGTCAGAGCAGAGTAATAGAATACCATCTTCGATCGCCAGAAACCTCTGAACGGTGGGTTTAATTAATTCTCCCGATTTCATACCGAGGGCTTGGGTAAGGGCAGTTGCATCGGCACGACGGGCACTATGCCAGGGCACATCCCGACCTTGCTTGACTTCACGGGTGGCGATATCATCATCGATGGTCAACAGTTGACACCGTTGGGGCGTAATCCAGTAGGCGCGACTATCGCCAACATGGGCGATGTAGATTTCGTGGGAGATACTCACCCGCTTGATGTTCCGCATCCGCTGGTTGACTTGGATTGCCATCACCATCGTCGTTCCCATCCGGCGGAGATCTTCCCGCGCCTGACTTTGATTTTCGGCGGTGATGGTATTGTTTACCACGCGAATAATCGCGGCTATTGTGTTGCAAATTTGTTCAGGGGAGACAATCTGCTGACTATTCATCAAATCGGCAAATAGTGATTGGGTTTGGATTTTGAGCAGTTGCACCGCCATCTGACTGGCGACTTCACCGCCTTCATGTCCAGCCACTCCATCACAAATAATCGCAATTTTCCCACCTGTCGGATCCTGCGGTAGCTCTAGTGGGGTAGGGTAATAAGAGTCTTCATTGTGTTGATGTACCGCACCCGCGTCGGTGCCACCTGCAATTCGCCACGTTAGGGGTAATTTGGAAGTTTGTTCGAGAATAATTCGATTCAGTGCCCCCGCTACATCCCGCAGCGAAGCTTTCTCTGTCTGCATTTTGTCAAATATTACAGCCAACCGCTCGGCGATCGCTGGAGCAGCTTTTGGGAGGGTCTGGAGCCACAATGTGCCGAGTTTAGATAGGGTGACTTTATTATTTCCAGATGGATAGTCGGGGATTAGTTCACACAGCCGCAGACACCAGCCATCGACGCGCAGGTTGTCCATTAATACCAGGCTCGACAATACCCCAGTTCCCGCCAATGGTGCCCACAGATCGATAATTTGCCATAACCAATACGCCTGATTCAATGGTGTGGCTGTCTCCCAAGCTTCAATCAGACTAGGCAGTAATTTACCATCACTATCGATCGGAATATTATCTAGGAGTGGAATCTCGATCGTTTCACCCGATCGTTTTAGCGAACAAAAGCCATGAAGCTGAGGCAGATGTAGCTTGTATTGGTATAGATGAGCATAGGCTAACGCTTGTCTGGGCAGAGGGGATAATACCTCAGGCGGTTCTTGCGGCTTGGTATCCCGCCACAATTGGGGCGAAATTACATGGTAGCGATCTTCAACCAATCTGTCGGGAGGAATCCAAGTTGCCTGAGCTTCTGCTGCCCAAAGGTAGCGAGGCATCGATGCTTGCGCGGTAGTCATTTTGTGCGAAATCGGGGGGTTAGTTCTGTAGTTTACCCTAGATGTTGGAGTGTGGGAAGTAGATGGGGGATGGGGGATGGGTGGGAGGGTGGATGGGTGGGATGCTTACCCCCCACCCAAACACCCAAACACCCAAACCAACAACCCCCCCAAAATAGCAGGCACCGAAAACTGGAAAACACACCCCCCATACATACACACACAC
>JANNDL010000074.1:0-24606 GCA_031387665.1 Chamaesiphon sp. OTE_75_metabat_95
CTTATTCAGCCTCAAAAGCTAGCTCCGATCACCTGGTTCGGGCTTATTTCCATACTTACAATTTACCGACCTTAATCACCAATTGCTCGAATAATTATGGCCCATATCAGTTCCCTGAAAAACTGATTCCGCTGATGATTCTCAATGCCTTTGCGGGTAAACCTTTGCCTGTTTATGGTGATGGTCAAAATGTCCGCGATTGGCTCTATGTCGAGGATCACTGCACGGCGATTGCGCTTGTGCTGGCAAAAGGCACACCTGGTGAAACCTATAACGTCGGTGGAAATGCCGAACGAGATAACCTCTGGCTGGTGAATCAACTTTGTGCCATCCTGGACGAATTATTACCAGCATCGCCCCATTGTCCCCACAGCCAGCTAATTCAATTCGTTAAAGATCGACCTGGACACGACAGGCGTTATGCGATCGATTTTACCAAACTCCAGCAGCAGCTCGGCTGGACACCCCAAGAAGACATTAACTCCGGCTTACGGCAGACGGTGCAGTGGTACATCGACAATCAAGCTTGGTGCGAGACTGTCACCACAGACAAATATCAGCAGCAGCGGTTGGGAGTGGGCGTATGAAAGGAATTATTTTAGCTGGTGGCTCTGGCACGCGGCTGTATCCGCTGACACGGGTGATTTCCAAGCAGTTGATGCCGATCTATGACAAGCCGATGATTTATTATCCCTTGTCCACTCTGATGCTGGCGGGGATTCAGGAAATCTTGATTATCTCTACGCCCCACGATTTGCCCTCATTTCAAGAATTATTGGGAGATGGCAGTCAGCTTGGTTTGGCGATTAGTTACGCGCCCCAGCCTCAGCCAGAGGGGTTAGCGCAGGCTTTTATCATCGGTAAGCAGTTTGTTGGCAATGATCCAGTTGCCTTAGTGTTGGGCGACAACATTTTTTATGGCGATAGCTTGAGCGTCAGCTTGCAACAAGCCGCCAAGTTAACCAGTGGAGCGATTGTATTTGGCTACTACGTTAGCGATCCGGCGCGGTATGGGGTGGTTGAGTTTAACACTGGCGGAGCGGCAATTTCGATCGAGGAAAAGCCCGCTAAACCTAAATCTAATTATGCGGTGACGGGGCTATATTTTTATGACAATCAGGTAATTGATATCGCCCACAATATCCAGCCATCCGCACGGGGTGAACTAGAAATCACTTCGGTTAATCAGAAATATCTGGAACTGGGACAGCTAAAAGTTGATAAACTCAGTCGCGGTACCGCATGGCTAGACACAGGTACCCACAGCAGCTTACTCCAAGCGTCGATTTTTGTCGAAACGATCGAACAACGCCAGGGCTTAAAGATTGCTTGTATCGAAGAAGTCGCCTTTCGGATGGGCTATATCGATGCCGAACGGTTAATATCGATCGGGAGTACGATGTCCAAAAATGCCTATGGACAGTATTTACTCAATTTAGCAGCAGAAGGATTGTAGTTATTTATGGAAATTATCAAAACTTCGATTCCAGAAGTCATCGTATTTATTCCGCCAGTTTTTACGGATAGTCGGGGCTACTTTTTAGAAACCTACCAACAGAAAAAGTATGCTGAGGCAGGTATTTCCAAGCCGTTTGTCCAGGACAATCAATCCTATTCCACTAAAAATGTGCTCAGGGGTTTACATTTTCAACTGCGTCATCCTCAGGGTAAGTTAGTGCGGGTGACTCAGGGCAGTGTCTTTGATGTCGCGATTGATCTGCGTAAAAATTCGCCCACGTTTGGCAAATGGCATGGGGAAATTTTATCTGCTGAAAATAAGAAGCAGATGTATATTCCTGAAAATTTTGCACATGGTTTTTGTATCCTTAGTGATAGTGCTGAGTTCGTGTATAAATGTACGGATTTCTATGTGCCTGGGGATGAGTCGGGTTTGATTTGGAATGACATGCAATTGGCGATAAAATGGCCGATTGAGCAGCCGATTTTGTCGGAGAAGGATGCGGGGTTGCCGAGTTTGGATGAGGTTTTGGAGTTGTTGCCGGATTAGTGAGAGCGGGGATCTACCCACCCCGCCCTACGGGCACCCCTGTCTTGTCGGTTTTTTATTCTGGGGGAACCCCAGAATAAAACCGCCGCTCCGAGGAGGGGATTTTGCCCTCTTGCTTTTTTGTTGTAATGGTTTGTCAGGATCATGAACTTCGACACACCACCTTTGTAAATGACTAGTACTATACGGCGGAAGTTTCCCCTTGCTTTTCCACCGCTCAATTCGGCTCCGCTCACTGAGCGAAGTCGAAGTGAACACCCACCCTATTTATGCCGCTCAGTACTAGGGTGAAAAATCCCCTCCGTCTCCTTAGGGAGAGGCTCCGCCAACGGAGGGGTGGCGCGAAGCGACGGGGTGGGTAGATCCCCGCATCCAATCAAACTACTTATCCAGACACTGCTCCAAACTCAGCTTCCAATCCGGTAACTGCACCCCAAAATCAGCCAGAATCTTGCTATTATCCAACACCGAATTCGCTGGACGCTGGGCAGGCGTGGGATAATCAGTCGTGGGAATCGGTAAGATTTGCTCGATCGATAGCTCCAATTCTGGATCGATCGACCTCGATCGATCTACAATCTGATTAGCAAAACCATGCCAGCTAGTCTTTCCCGCCGCTGAGAGATTGTATAAGCCTTTGACACTAGACAGATCGTGACGACATTGTGCGATGATTTGAGCAGTAGCTTCTGAGATCGATCGACTCCAAGTGGGTGAACCAATTTGATCCGCGACAATTTTCAGCTCCTGCTTTTCGGCGGCTAGACGCAAAATTGTCAGCAAAAAGTTTTTACCACGATTGCCATATACCCAGGTTGTGCGGAAGATCAGATGGGCACAATCAACCTGAACAATTGCTTGCTCTCCGGCTAATTTACTCGCGCCGTAGACACTCAAGGGATTAGTAGGATCGGTTTCTAGATAGGCACCAACTTTTGTGCCGTCGAACACATAATCAGTGGAGTAATGCACCAATAAAGCTTGGGATTCCCGCGCCAGTTCTGCCAGAATTCCAGGCGCAACTGCATTAATTGATGTACATAAGTCCGACTCAGTTTCAGCCTTGTCTACGGCTGTATATGCCGCCGCATTGACGATAATATCTGGCTGGATCGATCGAACTTGAGTCCGAATCATGTCAGGATTGGCTAAGTCTAAATCCTGAGATCCGCAGACGGTAATGTGTCCCAGACTCGCCAGAGTCCGTTGTAGCTCCCAGGCAACTTGCCCCTGCTGTCCAATAATTAAAATCTTTTGCATACTCGCACTATTCTAAAAATCAAAATAAATAAACGCCAAACTCTCTGCTGGAGATAGTAACGACACAATGTATAAACATACCGGAATCAGCACCAATTTTAGATGCCAGTTGAGGTTTAATTTTAATAATCGATCGAAAGCATAAGCAACTACCATTGAGATTGTTAATGCGATTAAGGCTAACAAAATTTGACTGTCAGTTAATTTGATACTTTCCACATATACCTTGGTGGCAAATTGAGCATCACGGGCATAGCCCCATAGATGGCTAAAGACTAAATTAGACTGACTGAGATTAGGCAGTCTAAACCAAATCCAAGCGACAAATACTAATAGTTGAGTTAGCAGCCAGCCACAGAGAAATCCCCAGCGACTGCGCCAAAATCGGGCAAGCGGTTCAACTTTTTCAGAAAGGACACTATTCAAGCGATGGACTATTAGAGCCAGCCCATGAATTATCCCCCAAATCAGATAGCCCCAGTCAGCACCATGCCAGATTCCCGAAATTAACATCAGCGCAAATAGATTCAGACAAGTTCGCCCCAATCCTAACCGTGAACCGCCCAGGGGAATATAAATATAGTCCCGCAACCAATTTCCCAGACTGATATGCCACCGTCGCCAAAAGTCCGCGATACTGGTGCTCAGGTACGGGAAATCAAAGTTTTTGGGTAAATTAATCCCGAATAAAATTGAGGTGCCAGTAACGATATCGACATAGCCACTAAAGTCGAGATATAGTTGCAATCCATAAGCAAAAATTGCTAGCCAGAGATCAATACTGCCTGCTCGATCGAGTGTACCAGGATCGAATACTAATCCGACATAAGTTGCGAGATTGTCAGCAATTAGTGTTTTCTTAATTGCACCGCTAGCAATCAGCCAGCCAGCTTCGGTTAACCTTTCATTTGACGGGAATTTGAGATTATTTAATTGAGGTGCAAATTGCTGGTAGTGGGTAATTGGCCCCGATACTAGCTTTGGAAAAAATGATTTGTACGCAGCATACTTGAGCAAATTTCCAGTAGCCGGACTACCTTTGTATACATCAATTAAGTATGCGGCTGATTCAAAACTCAGGAAAGAGATGCCTAGTGGCGGGGAGAAATTTGTTTTCAGCCAAACTCCCAGCGGTTGAATTTGTTGCGGATTGAGCGGGGCAACCATCGTCAGCAAAAATGGAATGTACTTAGCTGCAATTAACAGCAAAATATTAAACACCACACCAGCAACTAGTACCCGTCGCCGTTGTTGCTTGCCTCTAGGTAGCCAGCGATGAAAATATTCTTCCCCCAACCAATCCTGAATCTCTTTGTATTCAATAATTTGACTTTCTAATAATATTTTCCCAATCCAATAATTTACCAGGATCATAATTAGAATAACTGGAAAGTATTTGATCTGGAGAAAAGAGATGTAAAATACAATACTAGAAATTACGATTACCCACAGCTTATGATTCTGAGTCTGAGCTATTCGCCAATAGCAGACTAAGGTTAAGCATAAAAAGATTGCGTACTCTGGGGATATAAATTTCATTTAACATTTAACTTAATTGCTTGTGTTTGTGTCAAGTACTCACTAACAGCAACTGCGCCAGTTTGATTAAGATGACTAGGATCGGAGAAATGATCGTAGCGGGTATTTAATAAACCATCTAGATCGACAAAATTCAGTTGACTTGAATCCATCATTTTTTGCATGTAACTCTTAAAAGTCACTTCATGCTGACGACGATATTTGTCTAGATAGATATCTGATAGGGGTAGGTTAACAAATACTAATTTAATCTGATTAGCTTTCAACAAATCGATGGTTTGATGTAAAGCAATATCTTGATGAGCTTGTAGTTGAAAGTTGGCATAGTCACCATCACTATCACCAGTAACCTTAGCGTACTTTTGATAATAAGTAGTGGGATCGAACTGTAACTCTAGAGATAAAAATCCATCAGCATTGATATCCCGCTCATTAATACTTGCCGCTGGATCTTGACTAGAGCTAGAGTTTTTACCATCGGCAAACTGCGCCACCGCAGGGAAACTAGTCCGCACTATTTCTTTAAGTCGATCGCGATGATGGTAAGCTGGTGAAATCGCTGCCAACTGAACACCGATGGCTGTATCAAAGTCTTGATAGACATTTTGGAAGAAGGTTTGTGCTTGGAGCAGGGGCGAATTACTCTGATTAAATCCGGCGGTACGAGCTAATTTGCGATAGCCACTGGATGAGGCGATCGTATCATAAGTTCGATCGATCCGGCCACTATTAAATGCCCTAGCACCATCTGCCCAAATCACCGTTTTTGGTAACTGTTCTGATTTTAATAATTGTCTGAGGATCAAATCTACGACTTGTGCGGTTGCGCCATTAATGCCGAAGTTATAGACTTGAAGATTGGTATTCTTGCTAAGTACTGCGGGATCTACACCTCTCAATGCTCGCGAACTACCGACGATCAAAATATCCGGTACACCCTGTTGGGTACACCGTAATTGATATTGAGCTAGTTTCTGTTCGAGTAGATAGTTATTAAATGATAATGGGACTTGTGATGAAGCTTCAACTATCGGCTGATTGGTTGCTAATCCAGCTCTGATTACCAGATCGCTAGCTGTCACAAATCCTAATCCCACTGCTAATAATAACAGCGATCGATCCCAGCGAAATTGAGGTTCATAAACTAGTTGATTATTGCCTGGGGATCTAAATTGATGTTTCCAGATTCCGGTTCCGACTAAATATTCACCAACGCGCTCACTCCAGCCAATCTGGGGGAGAGGTGGCTCAACTACAAATTGATGCTCTACTGCTACTGGTGGTAATTCTAATGGTGCTTGACTAAAATCTACGCCATAAGTCCACTGTGTCGTCGATTGTCCAGCGATCCTGCCGTGGATTCGCACGCCGCGAATACCTGGCAATGCCAACTGTTGAATCACCTTCACCACCGTCGTTGCTACCTGACTTTGAATCGGGCAAATAGGCGATTCACTCATCACATGAATCAGATGTTGACGACGGAGCAGTGATAACTGAATCCCCCCGATCGCAAAACACTGCTCTAGATCGGGATTGAGCAACCGTTCCAGGATAAAATTGAGTGCATCTTGCTCTCCCCGTGCTGCCAAAATAATCGGTGTCGGCGAAAACTGGGGATTGCCTAAACCAGGTAAGTCTAGCCAGTGGATCCACGCCGGAGACGCATCAAGCTGTCGGCTAGATTGGATGCCATGAATAGTTGCACCTTGAATACCTTGAGGTGTAAGTGAGATCAGTAATGGGGCAATTGTATCGACGACAATTTTCTTTGAAGGTGACTTCGCCGTGCGCGGACTAGTATGGGTACAAAAAAGCTGTAAGGTAAGATCCTTGAGTACAGCACTGACTTGAATTTCTTTGCCTGCTAGTGCGAGATTTAGCAATTTGCTAATTGATTGCACGTCCCCCCATCGCGCCCAATTTCTCAGCCTGACACTAGGTGGCGTAAGATCGATCTTCAACCGCCAATCAGCGACTCGACGCTGTGAATTGGTAGCTGTCACCTCAGAAAATCGTGAAAATTCGACGATGGCAGTTTTGAACCCCTGAAGATCGATACCGCGCAGGACTTTGGCAAGCGGCTCGGCAAGGATTTGACAGTCTAAGCTTTTTTGGGAATAACACCGCACCCACAATCGATATTTCAGCGGTTGAATCTCCCCAACCTGCAAGATTGTCTGCTCGCTATCAGCAACTGGTACTGGCGATTGCGGCTGATGTTCAACTGAAAACTTGAACCGCACTCCAATCGGTTTCAGCACTTGGGTGAGGGCTTGAAAAATTAGGCGTTGCTGCTCTGACGCTAAGTCTGATGCCACACTTTGGAGTAAAGTAGTTTCCCTAGCAATGGTATTTGGGTTCAGTCCAATTAGTGGCAATGGTAGATCGTAACGATCTCGTTCAAAATATGTAGGTTCGATCGACATTTGCTCCGAACAACTGATGGCAATTAACGATAATGTCTTTGTCCAGAGATATTAAGAAATCTTACATCAACACAATCGCTCCTCATCATATCGATTTGTGAGCCAATTTGTGTAGATCGGCAAATGCGGATCTTTGAAATGGAATTGGTGAATGGTGGTTTAGTGGTTTAGTGGTTTAGCAATTAGTCCCCCAGTCTCGCACACCACCTACGCCCCTACACCCGCGATAAAAACCCCCACCCCCTGGGCATACTAAGCAAAAGACTGGGCAAAAGAATGTCACAAGAACGTAATTACTGGCTAGCATGGTCACAAGTGACTGGTGTTGGGCCAATTTTAATCGATCGATTGCAGCAGCGGTTTGGTACGCTAGAAGCTGCCTGGAAGGCTGATGCTCAGGCGTTATTGTCAATTGATGGTGTTGGAAATCAGTCACTGTCCAAAATTGTGGCTGCTCGTGCCAAGATCGATCCTGATAAATTACTAGTAGCACATTCGATCGCTAATCCCCACTGGTGGGCGCGGAGTGATGCTGATTATCCCCGCTTATTGAGTGAAATTCCGACAGCACCAAGTATTTTGTATTATCGGGGCAAGGTAGTTATTGCCGAAAATTATGGCACTACTCCAGCGATTGCCATTGTTGGTACTCGCGATCCGTCTGATTATGGCAAGCGGTGGGCGCGGAAAATTGGTAGCTGCTTGGCAAGCAAAGGATTTACCATTGTCTCAGGCATGGCACAGGGTGTGGATACTGAGGCTCATCGCGCTTGTTTAGAAGCGGGTGGACGCACTATCGCCGCTGTCGGTACTGGAGTCGATCTCGTCTATCCACCCCGCAATCAAAACTTATGGGCAGATATTCAGCAGCATGGACTAATTGTCAGTGAATATGTCGCCGGAACACCACCCGATCGAACTCATTTTCCCGCCCGCAATCGAATTATCGCCGGATTGAGTCGCGTAACGATCGTGATTGAAGCCCCAACTAGATCCGGCGCACTGATTACTGCCTATCAAGCCAACGACTTCAGCCGCGATGTATACGTCCTTCCAGGCTCGATCGACAACCCAAACGCACTTGGTTGTCTCGGACTACTCAGTCGTGGCGCACAGCCCATCCTGGGACTAGATCATCTGCTCGAATTAATCGCGACGATCCCTCAGCTTGACAGCTCCACCCAACTGCAACTTTTTCCCTCTTCATCCCAGATTTCTTCACCACCAGAAGCTAGCCAGCTCAAAACTTTACCGCCCCCAGATCTGAGCCAAGATCTTCAGCAAGTCTGGCTGGTAGTAACAGACGAGCCAATTAGTTTTGATGAAATTGTGATTAAAGCTCAATTACCAACGGCGATGGTTTCAAGTATTTTGCTTCAGTTGGAATTGCTCGAATTAGTCAATCAGTTACCAGGCATGAGATACCAGCGATAAATGGGCATCCCGATCGATTATTTCTCGATCGATTAATTAGTAATTAAGTCTTCTTTTTAGTAAGCGCAGAATATATCCGTGAGCTATGATCTTAAATATCTATCTGCGGGAACGATCGAATCGATCAAATCGTCATTAGCGTTATTGAACATTTACAAGGGTGCATTTTGGATCGTACTTTAATTTGTCAGCTAGTTTCGGCTGGTGTATAAATTGAAACTATGCAGCAGATCGGTTGACAAAATTAATGCGATGGAAAATAATTGAATCGATCGCCACACTACAAACCCAGCGATTCATTCAAGCATAATCCCCCGATTGTAACTTTATTGAAATTAGGTAAGTCTATGAATATACTACTTACAAGTGTCGGCAGAAGAGTCGAACTCTTGAAGGCATTTCGAGAGTCAATGTCGCGGTCTAATATTACCGGAAAAATCATTACTACAGATCTAAAACGTAACGCTCCGGCTGCTTTCCTCGCAGATACAGCCGAACTCGTACCGAGAATCGACGATCCTGATTATATCGATCGGTTACTAGATATTTGCGATCGACATCAGATCGATCTCCTGATTCCGTTGATTGATACCGAACTCACTCTTTTATCACTTCACGAACAACAATTCCGAGATCGAGGTGTGACGGTACTGATTTCATCACCGCTGGTAAATGATATTTGTTTTAGCAAAAAGAAGACAGGTTTATTCTTTCACACAATCGGTTTGAAAACACCTAAGATATACCAGCTAGATGAAGTTGAAGATCGAAATTTTCCGGTCTTAATTAAACCAGACAGGGGTAGTGCTAGCGTTGGAGTATATCGAATTCAGAATCGGACAGAGCTAAACTTTTTTGCAAACTACGTTAAAGATTCGATTATTCAGGAATTTATTAGCGGTGAAGAATATACGATCGATATCTTAGTTAATTTTCAAGGCAAAGCAATTTCGATCGTACCAAGATTGAGACTTGAAACCAGAGCAGGCGAAACTAGTAAAGGTACAACCGTTAAAAATTCAGCATTAATTGCTGCGGCAAAATACATTGTTGAATCGCTTCCAGGCGCGATTGGCTGCATCACTGTTCAGTGCTTTTTGCAAGCAGATGGTGAGATAATCTTCATCGAAATTAATCCTCGATTTGGGGGTGGATATCCATTAGCTTATCGAGCGGGTGCAGACTTCCCGCTGTGGCTATTTCAACTGTGTGCAGGTGAAAGTCCCCAGGTGCAAATTGATGGGTGGGAAGATGGGCTATCGATGCTCCGCTATGATGATGCCATTTTTGTCAAAGCTGAGACAACAGGCATTGCGTCACAGTTCAATCTGCAACCTATCGCAGTGGACAAGCGCACCCGTAAACTAGTCGGCAGGACATAATTTGGGATGAATAGCTTACAAGCGATCGTATTCGATTTGGATGATACGCTGTATTCGGAACAAGATTACGTCTTGAGTGGATTTAAAGCAGTTGCTAATTGGGCATCGGTAAATTTAGGGATTGATGAGGCACAAGGATCTACAACATTGTGCAATCTATATCATCAGGGCGTTAGAAATAATACCTTCAACCAATGGTTAGCAATTCATCGGATCGAAAATCCAGAAGTGGTGACTAAGTTGCTAGATGTTTATCGAGAACATTCACCGACAATTAGCCCATTTGGAGCATCGATCGATTTACTCACAACGCTGACTAAATCTTATAAAATAGGTTTGGTTAGCGATGGTTATTTGCAGGTACAACAGCGTAAATGGGCTGCATTAGGATTAGATTCTTTCTTCGATGCCGTAGTTTTTTCTGATAGTTTAGGGCGCGAAAATTGGAAGCCGAGTACAGCTCCATTTAAGCTAGTATTGGAGCAACTAAATATCGCACCAGAGTTTAGTGTCTATATCGGTGATAATCCACGCAAGGATTTCTTTGGTGCGCGTCAATTAGGCATGTCTACAGTTTGGGTAAAACGATCTGATTCTGAGTATGGCAATCTTCAGCCACCAGAGTTAGCATATCATCCAGATGTGACGATCGAATCACTATCTCAGGTATTAGAATTATTGGCTTGAATCGTAGGGTGTGTTATTTTCGAGCTAGTCCCTAATGGCTTGATCCATATTCTTCTAATAGGAAAAGAGTAGAATAATTACAGCGTAAATTCCCGACTTTTGAATAAGTCGGGGATTCTATTAACTGCGATCTATGTTATTGGTTGCTGGCTTTTAGCCTCCAGATTTTCTAATCGACCTTTCAATTCTTGATTAGTTTTTTTAACTTCTTCCAACTCCTCCCGAAGCTGTTTGACGGCTCGATCTGTACCGATTTTCTTCTGTACTTTTTGCACGCCTTCATCTGCCATTCGTTTGACTCGTCCATCGGGACTTTGATTAGCTAAACCTTGCAATACGCCGATCGCTTTGACAGTTTCCATTTGGCTCAAGGCGGCAACTACGGACACTTGAGTCAGAAAAAATGACTCACAGGAAAGTTCAGCTAGCTTCTCGATAATAACAGTCAGATTTGCCTCAGATTGCCCTTGAGAAATCGCTCCCAGGGCACGAATTGAGGGTAAACGTAGCGGTTGAGGTACGCCAGGTTTAACATACTCTAGAACTGTATTTAGAGCTACTGGTGAATCAGTCATTTTAGCTAAACCACCGATCGCCCCAGCCCGAACAATCTCATTCCAGCCAGCACGGGTATTTAAGACTTCGGTGAGCAGGGTAATTACTTCTGCCTGTTTATCCTTAAGACTAGCGGTAGTCATGCCACCAAGGGCGCGACAGGCGGCAGCTTCGACATAGTAGCTTGCATCACCTGCTTCAACTAATTGTTTAATTGCCGAGTAAGTTTGGGGTGTTTTAATGTTACCCAACTCATCCACGATCGCACGGCGGACAAAGGCATCTGCATCACTAATTTTAGCAATCAGATTAGTGGCGGCGATGTCGAGTCTGATCGTAGCTAGCTGTTGAGCAGCTTCTAGTCGGACAGCCCAGAATGGTTCATCAGCTAGACATTCTGTTAGAGCCGCGACTGCTTCGAGATTGCCTTTTTTAGCGATCGCCACCGTAGCATAAATCCGTGAAATTGGATCGGGGTCAGATTTGAGTTGAGCTTTGAGTTCTGGTAAGGGATATTCGAGGGTGACAGTTTTGAGATAGCTATTACCGACATCAAAGCTGATGAAGTCGGGTTTAGTTTCCAGTGGGAAGTAGAGGACTTGTTCTTTTTCGTAAACCCGAATTTTAGTAACTTTAACAGCTACTTCTTCACCTGTAATATAACCAAAGCCAATCGGAATTTTCAGATCGAATAGGTCATTTGTGAGGGTGTGAATACCTTCTTTAGCTTGAGTTTGAGTAACTGTCAGTTTAGCTAACTTACTATCCCCATCCCAAGCATAAGCAACCTTATAATCTGGATGTCCACCCCGATAGACATATTGATCGAATAGATATGCTAAATTGCGTCCGGTAGCTTTATCGATCGCTCGTAATAGATCGATCGTTTCTACTGTCTTATGAGCATTGTCCCGCACAAACGTATGCACAAATCGATCGAATAATTCATCCCCCAATTCTGCCCGAATCATATGATAAACACAGGCACCTTTTTCATAGAGATGGCGATCGTATAGCTCGATCGCTTCACGGTAGATATTAGTCACAATCGGACGACGATAGCGACCACTATCTTCACTCAAATAACTTCGAGCTTCACCTAATAAGTAATAAGCCGCTTCATCATTATCATATTCATGCTCAGTCCACAGCACTTCACAATATGAAGCCATGCCTTCCTTGATCCAAGCATGTGACCAATGCTTGATCACGACTAGATCGCCAAACCATTGATGCGCCAATTCATGGGCAACCAAACTTTCAGTATTAAGGTTATCAATTGCCGCCCGTTCATCGAGTAAGCATCGATCCATTAATAGGGTTGTGGAAGTATTTTCCATCCCGCCAAAGATGAAATCAGCAACACAAACTTGAGCGTATTTAGGGAACGGGTAAGGATAGCCAAACTTCTCACTAAAAAAATCAATCATCTGGGGCGTTTTGCCCATACTCAGCTTCGCTGATTCTTCAAATCCTTTCTCCACATAGTAAGTAACAGGCTTGCCGTTCCAACTATCAGCAATCTCAGCAAATCGCCCCACAGCCAATGTCATCAAGTAAGTCGGATGAATCTCCTTTTGCAACCACTGATATACTCGATCCGATCCAAAGACAGCTTGCTCGACTAATTCACCATTAGAAATAGCCATGAAATCCTGCGGTACCTGGACCCGAATTGCCGAAGTGGCTAGCTGTCCAGGATAGTCAAAACAGGGAAACCAAAACCGTGAATCTTCGTCTTCGCCCTGTGTCCATACCTGCGTTGGTTTATCAGGGTAATGTTCATCCGGCTGAATAAAGTACAGCCCTCGCTGCGGATTTTTCACACCATAATGAATCACCAAATCGAGGATTTTGCCAGCAGTCACCGCAACTTTGATTGGAATATGTAACAATTCTCCATCATAATTAAACTCATGATCTGTCCCATCGATTTCGACTCGATCGATCTGCAAATCCACAGCATCGAGAGTGAGAGATTCGATCGCATTTCGCACCGGATTGAGCCGAATCCCACAAGTCCCCGTAAAGCTGCGATTGGGGATATCCAGCACCAAATCCAGACTCACATGCTCAACCTGTCCTGGTCTGTCTGGATTATAATGAGGACGCGAACCAGGTAGTTGAAATGATTTGTGTCCATTGCTCTCATCGAGATGACTGTAGGGCATAATGAAAATCTATAATATGATCTGTATATCTAAGGCTATCTTAGATTATGACGTTGAAAGACTTAGAAGCCCAATTGCTTGCCCTAACTCCCGCCGAAAAACAGCGGATAATTCAATTATTGACCCAAAGCTTGGTAACAGCTCCAGCAGACGCAGCCAAGCCTGTCTCCAGCGGTGCTGGTGAAGCCCGCATCGGCGACACCAAGATCGCCATCTGGGAGCTAGTCAACGCCAAGGAGCTAGGCTGTAGCGATGCCGACTTGCTTCAGATCTATCCCCAGCTCACCGCCCTAGATTTAGCCAACGCCTGGGACTACGCAGAAGCAAATGCTGACGAGATTTCTCGCACGCTTCAGGAAATCGATGAGTGATCTCAAAACTTGCTAGTAGAATAAAGTTTTTATGTAGATCTAGCTAGCGATTTAGTAGAAATGGGAGTACCTTCTCTCTGTTCGGATCGATCTTGGCTACTACGAGGTGTCTGGACAAGTTTGAATTTAGAATTGCTGACTATGCTCTGATGAATACACAGGTCAAACTTCACTATAATAAAAGCTAATATCCCCAACTGGTAAACAGTTAGGCGATCTTATAGATATCTCGATCTCAGAGATCAGCCCCTACTTTTAGTAAACATATGACCAGTGCATTTCTAGCGCGTCTCCATAGCCCCGAACGCCCTGTCATCGTCTTTGATGGCGCGATGGGTACCAACCTGCAAGTTCAGAATCTCACCGCTGAGGACTTCGGTGGTGCCGAGTATGAAGGTTGTAACGAATATCTCGTCCATACAAAACCCGAAGCAGTAGCCATCGTCCATCGGGATTTCTTGTCTGCTGGTGCGGATGTAATTGAAACCGACACTTTTGGCGGTACTTACCAAACTTTGGCTGAATATGGCTTAGAAGACAAGGTTTATTACCTGAATAAAACTGCTGCTGAATTAGCTAAAAAATGTACGGCAGAATTTTCCACCCCAGAGAAACCTCGCTTTGTCGCAGGATCGATCGGTCCTGGTACTAAATTACCCTCGATCGGCCACATCGATTATGATGAACTAGAACAAGCTTACACCGATCAGGCTACAGGCCTGTATGACGGTGGAGTGGATCTATTTTTGATCGAGACTTGTATGGATGTGCTGCAAATTAAGGCAGCATTAAACGGATTAGAACGAGTATTTACAGATAAGGGTGAACGAAGACCGATTATGGTTTCGGCAACTTTTGAGCATCCTCAATCAACCATGTTATCTGGTAGTGATGTAGCTACATTATTAACCGCATTGCAGCCATTCCCGATCGATATTCTAGGGCTAAATTGTGCGACTGGGCCAGATTTGATGGCTCCCCACATTAAGCACCTCTGCGAACAATCGCCGTTCGTGGTTTCTTGCGTGCCAAATGCCGGATTGCCTGAAAATATTGGCGGACATGCACACTATAAATTAACGCCGATCGAACTCAAACTTGCAATGCACAAGTTCGTTGAAGATTGGGGTGTCCAAGTAATCGGCGGTTGCTGTGGAACGCGCCCAGATCATATCAAAGCTCTATCCGAAATTGGTGCGACTTTAAAGACCAAAGTACGGATTCCAGTATTTGAGCCAGCCGCATCTTCCTTAATGTCGGTGCAACCCTATCAGCAGGATAATTCATTCTTAATCATCGGCGAACGCTTGAATGCTAGTGGTTCTAAAAAGTGTCGCGACTTATTAAATGAAGAAAATTGGGATGGCTTAGTTTCCCTTGCTAAATCTCAGGTGCGCGAAGGTGCCCACATTCTCGATGTCAACGTTGATTATGTTGGTCGCGATGGTGTCAAGGACATGCACGAGGTAGTTTCTCGTGTTGTCAATAACGTTAGTTTACCCCTGATGTTGGATTCCACTGAGTGGGAGAAAATGGAAGCCGGATTGAAAGTTGCAGGGGGTAAATGTTTACTCAACTCGACTAACTATGAAGATGGCGAAGAACGCTTCTATAAAGTATTGGAAATTGCCAAGAAATATGGTGCCGGAATCGTAATTGGAACGATCGATGAAGAAGGGATGGCACGGACAGCCGAGCGGAAATTTGCGATCGCCAAACGTGCTTATGATGCCGCCGTCGCCTACGGATTCCCACCTTATGAAATCTTCTTCGATCCTCTCGCCCTACCGATTTCGACCGGAATTGAAGAAGATCGGGAGAATGGTAAAGCCACAGTCGAATCGATCGAAATGATTCGCCAAAATCTCCCCCAGTGTCACGTCTTATTGGGACTATCGAATATTTCCTTCGGTCTAAATCCCGCCGCACGGCAAGTATTAAACTCGATGTTCCTGCATGAGTGTATGGCTGTTGGGATGGATGCCGCAATTGTTAGCCCGAATAAAATCTTACCTCTGGCTAAAATAACGCCCGAACATCAAGAGATTTGTCGAAATCTGATTTACGATCGTCGTAAATTCGATGGTGATATTTGCACCTACGATCCACTTGGTTTGCTCACCACCATGTTTGAAGGAGTAACCACCAAACGCGACAAAGCTGAGGATGATAAACTCCCGCTGGAAGAGAAACTTACTCGCCATATTATCGACGGCGAACGGGTGGGATTAGAAGCAAATCTGATGAAAGCGATCGAGAAATATCCACCATTAGATGTAATTAATACCTATCTCCTCGATGGCATGAAAGTTGTCGGCGAACTATTCGGTTCGGGACAAATGCAGCTTCCATTCGTCTTGCAATCCGCCGAAACGATGAAAGCCGCAGTTGCGCTGCTCGAACCCCACATGGACAAAGCCGACGCAGGCGTGAGTAATGCCAAGGGAAAATTCGTAATTGCGACAGTTAAAGGCGACGTACATGATATTGGTAAGAACCTCGTCGATATCATCCTCACCAACAACGGTTATGAAGTAATCAACATGGGGATTAAACAATCCGTCGAAGCGATTATTCAAGCCTACGAAACCCACAAACCCGACTGTATCGCCATGAGCGGACTATTGGTGAAATCCACCGCCTTCATGAAAGATAATCTCGAAGCCTTCAACGAAAAAGGGATCACGATTCCGATTATCCTCGGCGGTGCTGCCCTCACGCCCAAATTTGTCTACAACGACTGCCAGAATGCCTATAAAGGGCAGGTAATCTACGGCAAGGATGCTTTTGCTGACCTCAACTTTATGGACGCACTAATGCCAGCCAAACAGGGCAACAAGTGGGACGATACCCACGGTTTCCTCGACGATGATGGCAACCCGATTAAAGTCGCCGTCGAAGTTGAAGCACCCAAAGAGAAGGTAGAAAGTAACGAGCCAGTAGTCATTGATACCGTGCGATCGGAAGCGGTAGGATTGGATATCGACAGGCCAACACCACCATTTTGGGGTACCAAAATCCTCAAAGATGAAATCGCCCTCGAAGACCTATTCTGGCACATGGATCTCCAAGCCCTAATCGCCGGACAATGGCAATTCCGTAAACCCAAAGACCAAACTCGTGAAGAATACGACGCATTCCTCGCCGAGAAAGTCCACCCAATTCTAGAGGAATGGAAAGCCAAAATCCTCACCGGAGAATGGCTCGAACCCCAACTGATCTACGGCTACTTCCCCTGTACCGCCGAAGGTAACTCCGTCCACGTCTATGATCCCAGCGTCATCGAGCAGGGCTTAACCCCCCAAACAGCCACCCCCGGCGTCACCTGGACATTCCCCCGCCAAAAATCTCTGCGTCGCCTCTGTCTGGCTGATTTCTTCCGCCCCCTCTCAGAGAATAAATTCGACGTATTTCCGATGCAAGCCGTAACGATGGGCGAAGTCGCCAGCGAAAAAGCCCAAGTGTTATTCAAAGCCGATAACTATGCCAACTATCTCTACTTCCACGGCATGGCTGTCCAAATGGCGGAAGGTTTAGCAGAATGGGGACATGCCCGCATCCGCAAGGAGTTGGGTTATGGCGATCTGGAGCCAGATAATATTCGCGATATGTTGGCGCAACGCTATCAGGGTTCGCGCTATAGTTTCGGCTATCCAGCTTGTCCGAATGTGGCGGATCAGTTGCAGCAGTTGCAAATCATGGGTACGGAGCGGATGGGGATGACGATGGATGAGAGTGAGCAGCTTTATCCTGAGCAGTCTACTACTGCTTTGATTGTCTATCATCCGACGGCTAAGTACTTTAGTGCTTAGGATTGATTTTACTTGATGATTTACAAATCAATGTGAATGATATTTTTTAAAGTCCTTCAGCAATGGAGGACTTTTAAGTGAGTTGTCTTTTACTATCTTGTTTGAAATTTCCAGAATATCTATTTATACTTTTCCCTACTAGCTCCTAGATAGTCTAAATGGTTTGTGATAGCCATCATCTCAGGATCGAAAATGAAACTTAAATTCTGGAAATACTTCTTGTTATATCCTTTGATAGAATATAGATCGAGATCTTCCCAAGCAAGAAGAACTTCATCATACTGCTCTATTGAAATCTCAAATGGCTCCCAAATTAGCCCACTTCCTTGCCCACCACCAGCAGATCCTCTAATCAGAACTTCATTTAAAGCATCCCTACCAATAACGATTAAAGAAGTTTTTGAAGGAGCCATCGAGAAAGATAGCCCATATGGAATATCGAGAATAAATAGAAAGAGTGGGTTTTTCTTCTTCCAATTCCAAAAACTCAGGTATTCAGTCTGCTTGTATTTGATGAGACTTGTATTTTGATATTTGCTGGAGGCATGTAAAAATTTCATAGGATATACAAAGTTATAAGAAATGATTAAATACAATTACTAGTTTTCCTGGCTAGTAATAACGATCGAGTTGTCAATCTATTATGCCCAATTGTCCGATCGATATTGATACTCGATCGTGTTTGGGGTGATGTTCGATCTGGTGAGGTGGGATCGATCGTTGTTTAGATTCGATCGGGTGTTGGTAGGATCGATCGTATAGCCGCTCTATAATTGAGGTAGGGGCAATTCATGAATTGCCCCTACCTCAATTATAGAGCGGCACAGAGAAAATTTACTATAATGTCTAATCATAGATCGCGTAGATCGATCCGGTTAAAAGGTTATGATTATTCGGCAGATGGAGCCTATTTTATAACCATTTGTGTTCGAGATCGTGAATGTCTGTTGGGTGAAATTAATGATGGGCAGATGATTCTGAATCAATACGGTTCGATCGTCAGAGATGTTTGGGGAAATTTACCCGATCGAGTATTAGATATAGATCTCGATGAATATATAATTATGCCAAATCATTTTCATGCAATTATCTTAATTAATAAATCTCCAGAGTCAATAGAAATTCACAAAGATTTAGATGTCGATGATATTAAAGCGCGTCGAAAAATGATTTTACCAAAAGTAGTCGGCAGATTTAAAATGTTGACGGCTAAGGCGATTAATCAGAGCCGTGAAATTGAAGGATCGTTCTGGCAACGTAATTATTATGAACGTGTGATTCGGAACGAGGAGGATTGTCAAATTGTTCGACAATACATTGTCAATAATCCCGTGAAATGGGAGATGGACGAGCATTATATCGTTCGCACTTAGAATAAATAAAGGTAGGGGTAATTCATGAATTACCCCTACCTTTTTTATTCGATCGATTTGGGGGTGGTGGATTTGATCGTGTTTAGATTCGATCGGGTGATGGTAGGCTCGATCGTTTTATCTTTGGATTCGATCGATTAAAATATGAGTATACTCCAGGTCTAAAGCTATGAGTCCGCAATTACAGCAAATACTCACTGAGATCGATCGCTTATCGGCAACAGAACAAATAGAAGTACTGAGTCATACGATCGAATTGGTGAAGCAAAATCTTCCCGTTGAATTTGACGAATCTATCGATCCAGATCTTGGGCTAGAAGTCAGACCAGAAGTCATCGAACAGCTACTAGTGATTCGTCAAAGTAAGAGTCCAAATCTCACAACAGATGAGGTAAAACGGCAATTGGGCTTGGTGTAAAATGAGCTATACCATTGAGTACAAACCATCATCCCTCGAAGATCTCAAACAACTCAATCGCCAAATTCAATCTCGCATCATTAAAAAGATTACTTGGTTAGCCGAAAATTTCGAGGAAATCGAGCCACTTACTCTAAGCGCAAATTTAGCAGGTGCATACAAGCTTCGGGTGGGAGATTACCGAATCATTTATGAATTTAGTGAGGTGGATGAGAATATTACTATCTTAAAGATTGGACATCGTAGTGAAATTTATGGATAAGAATCGATCGACATTGATGCTCGATCATGTTTGGGGTGATGTTCAATCGATTTGGTATTGGTGAGATTCGATCGATGTTTAGATTCGATCGAATGTTAGATATAATAGTGCTAGAGCTAGAAAGGATGAATAAATCATGCCAGAGCAACTAGAAGAACGACTGACATTGTTAGAAGCTGAAGTCGATCGACTGAAACGTAAAATCGATTCAAATCCAGCCACTTTACCTTGGTGGGAAAAAATAACTGGAACCTTTGCTGAAAATTCTGCTTATGATGAAGCAATGAAATTGGGGCGTGAGTATCGAGAATCCGATCGAACAACGGCTGTAGATACAATAGCTGAATAGATGTATATCTTAGATACAGGCCATCTTAGCGTTTTAGATCGATCTTATTAACAAGAAATTTCTCTGATTTTAGACAAATATCAGATTTATCAATTGAAGATTGGACGGCTCCTCTAGAGAATTGAAATTAATACTCGATCGATTTGGTGGTGGTGGGATCGATCGTTGTTTAGATTCGATTGCCATTGGCACACTACGCGAAAAGGTGTTAGTAGGCTCGATCGCTTATACCAAACAGACAATGGCGATCTATAATAGATAGTAGCCGTATTTAGCCAAATTATCGTGGATACTAAACAGCTAATCGTCAGCGAACTAGAATCAACATCAGAAGATCTATTATCTGAAGTATTGCAGTTTATTAAATCTATTAAACGTCAACATCCCATATTGGTTGACAATATCCCACATCAACGCATACCCAATTTAGAGCAGGGTAAAATTGTGATGAGTGATGATTTTAACGATCCACTACCCGATGCTTTCTGGCTGGGAGTCGATGAGTGAAAATTATTCTCGATACACAAGTATTGATTTGGTGGGCAAATGATGTATCTAATATTTCCGATCGCGTCCAGAATATTATTTTCGATCTAGATAATGAACTGTTGGTTAGTTTAGCGAGTATTTGGGAGATTCAGATCAAAGTTTCTCTAGGTAAATTAAGTCTGCCTAGACCTTTGCCAGATATTATCGCAGCACAAGTTAAAGAAAATCAAATTAAAATTATGCAGATTGAGTTATCTCATATTTATACACTCGATTTGCTACCACTTTATCATCGCGATCCTTTCGACAGAATAATTATTGCTCAAGCTATGGATGAGAAAATATCTATTGGCAGTATAGATAAAGCCTTTGATGCTTACTCGATTGATCGAATTTGGTAACTGTTAATATTATTAGCGATGGTTTAGATTCGATTCCTGACGGTATGCTATGCGATCGATTTGGTGGTGGTGGGATCGATCGTGTTTGGGATGATGTTCGATCGATCGTTTGCTTCTTATGGTAGATTCTCAATCTGCTCTGTTGGTAGATAATTAGATTTATATAATAATCTTGCCCGACGTTGTTTGAGTAAATCTGCGTCTGCTAATGCGATCGCTTCATCTAACATCAGATTAGCTAAATCTAACTGACGACAAGCTTCTCTTAACTTAGCGATCGATTTAGCTCTTGTTTCAGGATCGGGAATTCTAAATTGGGTATTCATGATTAATTCCAGTTACGTTGAATGTCCTGTAGGCTGGCAATACTGGCATCGATCGAAGTTTCGGATTGCTCTATCGATTTATCCAATAAATTTAACAGATCTTCAGATGCAATGGGCTGAGATTGAACCACTCTCAAATATATGTTGTGTAGTCGGTTGTATAAACTTAGTAGCCTCTCCCTAATATTTACAAGTTCTTCGAGTTCTGGAGCAGTTTCGGCTGTTTCACCGAATTGCTGAAATAAACTAAACTCCATTGCAGTGGTGGATTCTAGACACTCAGCCAATCTACGCTGCAAAGTGAAAATGTTGACAATTGTGGAGTCTGGTAATTTAGCCACTGATGGATCGAACAAGAATTAGAGTGGTGATAAACCTCGCCACTCAATTAATGGTTCTCGCAACCATCTTTGAATTTCTGAAATATTGCCATCAGTAAGTTGCCACAGCATTTTGAGGGCATACAATAAAGGTTGAAGTCAATTGATTACCACAGTCGAAGGATGAACTCTTTCGATCGTGCGGATATTCCGTTGACTGATTTTCGCTAATTCTCCATAGCCAACATCCATGAATGTAGCTAGTTTTTTCAAGCTCAAATCCCGACCGTCATAGATGGGTAGCAGTGGTTCGGCTTGAAGTAGAGATGATGCGATCATAAAAACGTTGACAAACTAATACATGCTCCAACATAAGGTAGTGGCAAAACCACGATCGCACGGTTGATTAGTCGTTATGTAGATGTTCAACAAGGAAGCATTAAAATCGGCGGTATCGATCTGCGGCAATTAGAACAAACCGAATTAATGCGATTCTCCGAAGGAGAGGCTACGCCAACGATCTCCGTCGTGTTTACGATCGCCCATCGATTATCTACAATTGTTGGTGCCGATCGGATCTTAGTACTAGAAAATGGGCAAATTATCGAGCAAGGTACTCATGCTGAATTAATTGCTAAGGGCGATCGATATGCAGCTCTGTGGAACGCTCAACAGCAAGCTCGTCAGTGGCGTATCAACTCAATAGCAATCCTAGGTGAGAAGCTTAGTCCCTAGAGGGCGGGCACGAGGCGGCGTTTTCATGCGGGGGTTCCCCCCGCATAAGAAAACGGCAAGACATCACCGTCCCTACAGGTTAACGTTACTGCGATGATCTCAAATAGGATTGCTATAGAGCTAAATTAGAGCTAACTGTCGATCGCTATCAACTGTATAGGTACCAGCACTCGCTGCACTATTACAAGCCGCCCGATGTGCGAGGATTTTTTGCGCCGCCGCGACATTCGCACGATCACCGCACCATTTATCTAGTGCCGACTGCTGAATCGCCCGCGCATAAGAGAACGTCACCGCCCACGGAGCCTGAGGAAACATCACATTCATCGCATTTAGATGGGCTGAAGCCTGCTCATTTGTCTGTCCCCCAGACAGGAACGCAATCCCCGCCACTGTGGGTGGAACTTCCTGCATCAGTGTATTAATCGTCGCTGTCGCTACCTCATTTACCGGAGTCGGTAACGCCGCTGACAATCCGGCAATTACCATACTTGGTTTGAGAATCATCTGATCTAATTCCACACCCTGAATCGCAAGCTGAATAAATACTTCCTTCAAAGTTGCAGCAGTTACTTCCTGACATCGATCGAGTGTATGATCGCCATCAATCAGTACTTCTGGCTCCACAATCGGCACCAGTCCATTCGCCTGACAAATCGCCGCATACCGTGCCAGGGCGGTAGCATTTGCCTCAATACAAGCTGCACTCGGAATATCCGCCCCAATTGTAATCACCGCCCGCCACTTAGCAAAACGCGCGCCCAGCTTGTAATACTCACTCACGCGATCCGCCAAACCATCCAAACCCTCGGTGACTAGTTCACCAGGATGTCCCTCAAATGGCTTGGCACCACCATCGACTTTGATCCCTGGAATCATCCCCAATCCCTGCATCACGCTGACAAATGATTCGCCTGAAGAGCTAGATTGCTTGATCGTCTCATCAAACAAAATCGCCCCGCTGATAAAGTTGTTGAGATTTGGGGTGGTTAAAATTAGTTCGCGATAAGCCCGCCGATTTTCCTCTGTCGGTGCAATTCCCAGCTTTTCAAACCGCTTGTTACAGGTACCATTGCTTTCATCCATCGCCAGGATCCCTTTCCCTTTGGCTACCAAAGCTTTAGCGGTAGTCTGTAATTCTTGGGTATATGTACTCATCTGTATTAGTTCCGTAATTTTTAACTTAAAAGCATTGTTGCATTATTGCTAATAAATTGCAATAATATTTTCAACAGATGATTCTAAATAGTTACTATACGACTAGCTACATAGCATCAAAATTGCTTTAAAGCTTTTCACAGCAACGCTTTAAAGCAAAAACCGAATCTCAAATCATGGCGATCACCTAAGAAATACTTATAACTAGTTGAGATTTAACATCAGTAACTTATAGAGCGGATTTCCGATCTATCAAGTTACATTCGATCTCCAGACAAAGCTATCAACTATTCACCATCCACCATCCACCAAATTATGAATGCCTCAGAGAAAGCAATTAGTTTGGGCTTCGTCAGCAAAATTGCCACCATCGTCAACCTATTTCAGTCTAAATTTAGTGGTGCAACACCAGATCTCACGCCGTGGTTAGACGATCCAATGACGCGAGCCACACTGGATCCTGATTCGATCGATCTGGGATTCCATTTCCCTCGGCACAACAGCACTAAATCTCACTACACAATGTTGCTCCAGATCCGGTTACAGCCAGATCGAGGCAATAATGATCCGCTGTCAGAAACGCTCCGTGACAGGGTAGTAGGACTAGAAATCAGCAGTCATAGTCTATGTGGTTGTCTGTGGGAATTTTCAACAGTAGGCGATTGGCAGTTTTGCGGCTCAACTGGCTTATCACCAGAATATCAAGATCAGATTAAATCTTTTTGTCACGATGTTTTGAGCGTTTTTAATAGTGCTGAATATTCTCGCCATCATCGAGAAAGCTGAATCGATCGATTGTTCCCTGCCAAGCTCCCAACTGGTAGCGTTCATCAGCAATGGGCGGGTTTATACTAGTTGTTCCAGCTTTGGAATAACCAAATACAAATATTACGAATTAAATCTTCGATCGTTCCAGACTAGCTCAAGATGCTCGCAATTAATGCTACTGAAAATCCTAATTCCTAAATAAGTCTCAGCGATTATGAATTTAGACACAAAAATTAATCTAAAACAAATGCTATAAATTCTCAACAGTTGTGGTAACATCGTTTTAACAGCTTGTTGATTATCTATATCAATAAGTTAATAAAGGTCGAGGTACAGTGATGACAAGTACAGCAGTATAT